>CAJYKY010000081.1 GCA_913775005.1 uncultured Achromobacter sp. | reverse complement strand
AGGAATCCCATGAAGGAGAAAGAAAACAGTGTCAGCGCCATGCTGGTACCACCTTATGGTTGCGCAGGATGGCGATGATGTGCTCCAGCGAAAAGAGCGCAATCAGGGCGCCAGACAGCGTGGCAGGGATGTATTTCCAGGCGTTGGAAATACCCAGGTTCGGGATCTTGTAGGCAGACACGGATTCCGCCAGCAGTCCGCAATTCCAGGCCATCAACACGCCGAACAGCATGACGAGAAGATGGATGAAGATGCGCAGCCGGCGCTGGCCTGCCTGGGGCAGGGCGTCCAGCAGGGATTCAAAGCCGATGTGGCCGGCGTCGCGCACACCGACCGCCGCGCCCAGCATGGTGACGTACAGCACCAGCAGCAGGGCCAGGCTTTCGGCCCAGGTCGGCGTGCTGTTGAGCACATGGCGTCCGAATATCTGCAAGGTCACGGCGATGATCAGGCAGATCAGTCCGAACACGCTCGTCCACATGCAAGCGCGTGCGATCCGGGCGCAGGTGCGCGTGTAGGCGTCCAGGGCAGGGGCCAGGGCTTGCGCCCGGCCCGCCTTGTTCACCTCGGGGTCATTCGTAGGGGTAGCCAACATGGTGCGCTCACAAAGAGGGCTATGAAATGGGTGGAGATTGGGCGGCGAATGGGGTGCGAATGGCTGGCGGTCAGTTGACGGCCTGGATCTTCGCGACCAGATCCTTCATTTCCGGCGTGGTGACAAAGCGGTCATACACTGGCTTCATCGCACCCTGGAACGACGCCTTGTCCACTTCGACAATCTGCGACCCCGCCTTCTCGACTACCGCGCGGGACTTCTGCTCGCGTTCGTCCCACAGCTTGCGCATGAACGGCACCGATTCGCGCGCCGCCTCGCGCAGAATCTTCTGGTCTTCCGGCGACAGCTTGTCCCACTGGCGCTTGGAATAGATCAGGATCTCGGGCGTCATGGTGTGCTCGGTCATCGAATAGAACTTGGCGACCTCGTAGTGATGCGCGCTTTCATAGCTGGGGAAATTGTTTTCCGCCGCGTCCACCAGGCCCGTCTTCAGCGACGTGTACACCTCGCCCATCGGCATCGGCGTGGCGTTGCCGCCCATGGCTTCCACCATGGCGACGGACAGGTCCGACTGCTGCACACGGATCTTCAGCCCCTTGGCGTCGGCCAGCGTCTTGATCGGCTTGTTGCGCGTGTACATTGAACGCGAGCCGCTGTCGTACCAGGCCAGCCCGACAAAGCCGGCCGCTTCGCAAGACCGCAGGATCTGATCGCCGATCTCGCTATCCAGCACCTTGTGCAGATGCTCTTTGGAGCGGAACAGGAAGGGCAGCGACGGCACGCGCGTGGTCTGGCAGATGTTGTGCATGGCCGCGCTGGACACGCGTGCCATGGCTAGCGCGCCCAGCTTTACCTGTTCGATGGAGTCGTCTTCATTGCCCAAGGCGCCGCCGGAATACACCTTTACGGTGAGGCGGCCATTGGTGCGTTGCTTGACCAGCTCACCGAACTGGCGCACGGCCTGCACGGTGGGATAGTCGTCGGGGTGGATATCGGCGGACCGCAGTTCAGCGGCGTGCGTGGCGGGAACGAGCGTCAGCAAGGCAGCCGCCGCCAGGATGGCGCGGGTCAGGAAGGGGCGCAGCATGTCTACCTCCGGTTGGAGTACGGCGTTTCGTTATGGGCCGGGACGGCCTCGAAGCTCTATGTGTACAGACCTACTTTGCGTGGGGCGCGGGCGGGTCATCCGGCGGGCGCTCCGGTCGGGTGCTAACCGGTGCTTGCGGTTTCCTCCAAGCCTTGCGCGCCGGGGCGCAAGGCGAATACGCCACCGTCTGGCGCGCCGGGGGCAGTGTTGGCGGGGCGTATCGACGTGATGAACAGCGTGTCCATCGCGGCGCCGCCAAAGGCGCACATGGCGACTTTCGCGGCGGGTACGGTCAGCGTGCGGTCCAGCCTGCCGTCGGGCGTATAGCGGTAAATGCGGCCGGCATCGTTGCCGCAGATCCAATAGCCACCGTCGGTATCGACAGCCGCACCATCGGGGCGGCCTGCCGGCAACGCGGGGATGAACACGCGCCGGTTGTGCGGCGTGCCGGTGGCGGTGTCGTAGTCGAACGCCCAGACCATCGCGCGTGAAGGATGCGAATCCGACAGGTACATCGTCTTGCCATCCGGGCTGAACGCCAGGCCATTGGGCACGATCAGGTCGGACAGCAACTCGGCGACGCCGTCGGCGTCGTAGCGGTACAGCTTGCCCGCTGCGAGTGCGAGGCCCATGTCCATCACCATCGTGCCGCCCAGAAAGCGGCCCTGGCGGTCGCATCGGCCATCGTTAAAGCGCATGCCTTGCGCCGCATGCGTGACGCCTGCAAGCCGCCGGGGCGTGCAGGCCGCGCCCGCGACCAAGGGGCCGCATGCATACAGGCCGTCTTCCATCGCCAGCAGCCAGCCCCCTGGGCGGGGGGCGATGCTGCCGGCCATCTGCGGCAGCGCCCAGCGGGCAAGCTCACCGCTTGCGGGCGACCAGCGCCACAGCGTCTTGCCGGGGATATCCGTCCAGGTGTAGGCCATGTCGGCGGCGCGCCAAACGGGGCTTTCGCCCACGCCGCAAATGAAGTCCCCGATCCGTTCAGCCAGGGTGGACATGGTGAGTGTTACTCGGCGTCCGGCGCGGCGGCCGGCTGGGAGGGAAACGGAAACGGACCCGCCTTCACGAAAGCGCCGCCCTGGTAGCGGGCGGCGGGATCATCGGGGGGCAATGGCGGCTGCGCTTCGACCTGCGCGCGAAAGCGCTCTGAAGAATCCTTGGGGACAAAGCCCAATACGCGGGCGGCGTCGTCGCTCCACCAGCGGTCGCGGTTGGCGGATGCGCCGTAGACGATCAGGTGGCCGACGTCGGGCGTGAACAAGGCGCGCGTGACCAGATCGGTCAGGTCGTCGTAGCTGAGCCACGTGACCATCATGCGGCGGTCTTTGGGTTCGGGAAACGACGAGCCGATGCGCAGGCACACGGTCTGGATGCCGTAGCGGTCGAAATAGAAACGCGATAAATGCTCGCCGTAGGCTTTGCTCAAGCCGTAATACCCATCGGGGCGCAAAGGCGTGTCCGCGTCCAGTTGCTGGCCTTGTTCGTAAAAGCCGATGACGTGGTTGGAGCTGGCGAACACCACGCGGCGCACGCCATGGAGGCGGGCGGCTTCGTACAGGTGATAGACGCCCTGGATGTTGGCGGGCAGGATGGCGTCGAAGGGTTGTTCGACCGACACGCCGCCCAGGTGCACGATGGCGTCTACGCCTTGAACCAGCTGTGAGACGGCGGCCGCGTCGGCAAGATCACAAGGAGCAATTTCTTCTCCGCTAGCCGGCTCGCCCAGCGGGGCGACGTCCGACACGCGCAGGATGTCGGCGTGGGCTTTCAGGCGGGGACGGAGCACTTTTCCCAAGCCGCCTGCCGCACCGGTCAACAGCAAGCGGTGACAGCGGGCGGACTCAGGCAGACGATTGACGGTTTGGCTCATGTCGCAACGCTCGGTGAAAGATGCGGATGAAGGTGCAGTACCAAGCCTTATCTGGTACGTTGTCGTACAACCTGTGCAAAGTATAATTAGCGCCAATTTTCAGCGTCAAGCTTTGCGCAATCAATTTCGGACTAAATCTCGTGAACGCTCCTGTCGACCCCACCGTTCTGCCGCAGCGTCGTCCCCGGAATCTGGCGCAAGGCCTGGTTGAAAACATTTCCGATCGCATCCGCAGCGGCCAGATCCGGCCCGGCGACAAGCTGCCGACCGAATCCGAAATCATGCGTCAGTTCGGCGTGAGCCGGACCGTGGTGCGGGAAGCGTTGTCGCGCTTGCAGGCCTCGGGCCTGGTGGAGACGCATCACGGCGTGGGCACCTATGCGTTGGAACCGAACGGCAGCGGCGACTTCCGCGTCGACCCGGCCGACATCGCCACCGTGCGCGATGTGCTCGTCTTGCTGGAATTGCGCATCTGTCTGGAAAGCGAGGCGGCAGGCCTGGCCGCGCTGCGGCGCAGTGACACGCAGTTGCAGGACATGCGCCGCGCGCTGGACCTGTTTCGCAGCGCGCTGGAAAGCGGCGGCGACACCATCACGCCCGACTTCCAGTTCCACCTGCTGGTGGCGCAGTCCACCGACAACCGCTATTTTGCGGACCTGATGTCGCATCTGGGTTCGGCCATCATTCCGCGCACGCGCATCAATTCCGCCAAGTTCGCGCATGAAGATCGCGCCGCGTATCTGGCGCGCGTGAACCTGGAACACGAAGACATCTACAGCGCCATCATGCGTCAGGACGCCGAAAGCGCCCGCGCCGCCATGCGTACCCACCTGAGCAACAGCCGCGAACGCCTGCGCCGCGCGCAATAGCGGTCAACGTCCGCGCAGGGCATACGCGGGAAACGTGTCCGGGTCATCGATGCGACCGTCCGTGAAATATGATGTCGTACAACGTTAAGCGGATTGTCAGCTTGCAATCGGGCCAGCCGATGCCGCATTTCGCACCCATCACCCATCACGCCGCCCCGGCGCCACGCGACGCTGCGCAAACCGCGTTAACCTTTGGCCGTTTTCATTCCGGATATCGACGCAGCATGGTTTTGCTAGGCACACAACGCGGCACGCGGCTTATTGATTTGGCGAATGTCCGCCGCCTGTCGGGGGCGACCGCATGCGCCGCCTGACACTTCGATTCATCTTCGCCGTCCTGGCGCTGCTGACGCTGTCGCGTCTGGGGCTGTCGTTCTGGATGTGGGACCGCGTCGAGGCGGCTGGCGGCTTGTGGCCCGTGCTGTTTGGCGGCTTGCGCATCGATGTGTGCCTGCTGTCGATGGTGATCGCGCTGCCCGCGGTGTTTTCACCGTGGTTCGGCCATCGGCCCTTGGCTGCCACGATCACCGCGTGGTGGTTCCGCGTCTGGTGGATGCTGTATGTGCTGCTGGAAGTGTCCACGCCGCAGTTCATCGCCGAATACGACACGCGCCCGAACCGGCTGTACTTCATCTATCTGCTGAACCCGAAGGAAGTCGGGTCGATGCTGTGGCAGGGCTACAAGGGCGTGCTGCTGGCCGCGTTTGTGGTGCTGGTCTTGGCGGCGTGGCTGGCGGTCAAGCTGTTTCCCACGCGGTCGCGCGATACGTTCATGGCGTGGTGGAAGCGGCCGATTGCGTCGTTCGTGATCCTGGCGCTGGTGGTGCTGGGCGCGCGCGGCACGTTGGAACATCGCCCGATCAACCCGGCCAAGGTCGCGTTCAGTTCCGACGCCATGGTCAACGCGCTGGCGCTGAACTCGTTGTACAGCGTGTTCGATGCAGCCTACCGCATGCGCGACGAACGTTCGTCAGCCGCCATGTACCCGAAGATGCCGGTTGATCAGATGAACGAGATCGTCCGGGAAAAAGCCGGCCTGACGGGCGCGCCGCTGGATGCGCGCTACCCCAGCCTGCACGAGCAAAAGGCCACGGTGCGGCGCGACAAGCCGCTGAACGTGGTGATCATTCTTCAGGAAAGCCTGGGTGCCCAATATGTAGGCAGCCTGGGTGGACGCGACCTGACGCCCAACATCGACCGCCTGTCGCAAGAAGGCTGGATGTTCCATCGCGCCTACGCCACCGGCACGCGTTCGGTGCGTGGCATTGAAGCGGTGACGGCGGGCTTTCTGCCCAGCGTGGCCGATGCCGTGGTGAAGCTGCCGCGTTCGCAGACCGGCTTTTTCACCTTGGCGCAGGTGCTGGGCAAGCATGGCTATCACTCGCGTTTTGTCTACGGCGGCGAATCGCACTTTGACAACATGCGCGCGTTCTTCCTGGGCAACGGCTTTGATGAAGTGGTTGACCGGCCCAAGTTCGTAGACCCGGTGTTTGAAGGGTCGTGGGGCGCGTCTGACGAAGACATGTTCAATCAGGTCGACCGCCTGCTGCGCGCTGACGGCGACAAGCCTGTCTTCACGCTGGCGTTCTCGGTCACGAACCACTCGCCGTGGGAATACCCGGAAGGCCGCATCAAGCCCGTGGGCGACCCCGCCACCGTGGACAACACCGTGCGTTATGCGGACTGGGCCCTGGGGCAGTTCTTTGAAAAGGCGAAGCAGGCGCCGTATTGGGACAACACCGTGTTCCTGGTGATTGCCGACCACGACTCGCGCGTGTATGGATCCATACCGGTGCCGGTGCGGCACTTCCAGATTCCGGCGCTGATCCTGGGGGCGGGCATCGCGCCGCGCCAGGACGAGAGGCTGGTCAGCCAGATCGACATGGCGCCGACGCTGCTGTCGTTGATTGGGCTGGACAACGTCAACCCGATGCTGGGCGCCGACCTGACGCAGCGTGATCCCAACCGCGCGATGATGCAGTACGCCGATAACTTCGGCTATCTGCAAGGCGACAAGCTGCTGGTGCTGGAACCGGCGAAAGAACCGCGCGAGTTCCGGTATCAGGCCGCGCCGGTGGGCAAGGACGAGGTCTACGACCCCATCGTGCCCGTGGACCCGGCGCTGCGCGACGAGGCGCTGGCGCATGCCTTGTGGGCAAGCTGGGCCTATCGCGAAGGCAAGTACCGCTTGCCGTAAAGGCGCTGTCTTACCGTAAAGACGCTGTCTGACGCCCGGGCTTTCGATGCCCGGGCGTTGTCTTTGTCTTAGATCCGCGCGGGCAGCACCGTGCCCGACGCTTCGCCAAAGCCGATCTTCGGATAGCCTGCCTTCACGCACGCCGCACGGATGATGATCTGATCACCGTCTTGCAGGAAGGTGCGCTTCTCGCCCCACGGCAGATCGATCGGCGTCTTGCCGCCGTTGCTCAGTTCCAGCAAGGAACCCGCTTCCGACGGCTGCGGTCCGGACAGCGTGCCGGTGCCCAGCATGTCGCCCGGTTGCAGGTTGCAGCCGTTCACCGTGTGATGCGTAATCAGCTGCGCCACGTTCCAGTAGGCGTCGCGGAAATTGCTGCGCGACAGCGTCAACGGCGATGCCTTGGCATCACGCGATTGCGACGTCGTCATCAACACTTCCAGCTGCACGTCATACGCGCCCTTGGCGCGGTTCGCGTCCGAGGCCAGGTACGGCATCGGCTGCGGCTCGCCCGGGCCACGGGTCCATTGCGTGCGGAACGGCTCCAGCGCTTCCATCGTGACGATCCACGGCGAGATCGTCGACGCGAAATTCTTCGACAGGAAGGGGCCGAGCGGCTGGTATTCCCAGGCCTGGATGTCGCGCGCCGACCAGTCGTTCAGGATGCACATGCCAAACACATGGCGGTCCGCGTCGGCCAGCGTAATGCGTTCGCCCTGTTCATTGCCCGTGCCTACGAAAATGCCCAGTTCCAGCTCGTAATCCAGCCGCGCGCAGGGGCCGAATTGCGGCGTTTCGCCTTCGTTGGCCGGACGCGTCTGGCCAACAGGGCGCGGGAATTTCTGATCCACGCCAATGCTGGACGCGCGACCGTGGTAGCCGATGGGCACCCACTTGTAGTTCGGCAGCAAGGGGTTGTCGGGGCGGAACTGTTTGCCGACGGCGGTGGCGTGGTGCACCGAGATGTAGAAGTCGGTGTAGTCGCCAATGCGGGCGGGCGTGGTGTATTGGGCATCGGCCTGTGCCACCAGCAGCGGCTCTACGGTGGCGCGCAGCGCGGCGCCTTCACGCAGCGCGCGCGACAGCGCCAGACGCAGTGCGCTCCAGTGGGCCTGGCCCAGCGCCATCAGCGCATTGAGACTGTCGCCCGTGCAGGCGGCCAGCGCTTCGGCGGCCACGCCTTCAAACGGCTTCTGGGCGGCCAATGCGGCCAGGTCCAGAATCTGATCGCCGATGGCGACACCCGGGCGGAACGATTCTGTCGTGCCCTGGCGGCGGAAGGCGCCGTAAGGCAGGTTCTGCACGGGGAAGTCCGACGTGCCGGTGTTGGCGCTGGCGACCCAGCTCTTCAAGGAGGGATCGTGGGTTTCGTTGATCGTGGTGGTCATGTGGGTTTGTCTCTGTAATAGGAAAGGGGCGGGGCGTGTGAAAACTCAAACGCCAGATAGATCAAACGCCCAATGAATCAACGCCAAACGGCGATGCGCTTGCGCGCATCGCCGTGGCTTGGGCAAAGACGGAATGATCCGTCACGCCTTGCTGGGGTCGAAGTGCTTCACGATGCCCTGCCAGCACCGGTAATAGTCGCCCTGCAATTCTACCGACGCCAATGCCTGCCCGGTCGGGCGGATGACGCGGCGGGTTTCGAACATGAACGCCATGGTGTCGCGGATGTAATGCGCGGCGTGCGTGTCGGCGTGCGAGGCCTTTTCGAACGTTTCGGCGTCGGGGCCGTGACCACTCATGCAGTTGTGCAGGCTGGCGCCGCCGGGTGCAAAGCCATCGGCCTTGGCGTCGTACACGCCTTGGATCAGGCCCATGAATTCGCTGGCGACGTTGCGATGGAACCAGGGCGGACGGAAGGTGTCTTCCATCGCCAGGATGCGCGGCGGGAAGATGGCGAAGTCCATGTTGGCGGTGCCCGGGGTGTCCGACGGCGCGGTCAGCACGGTGAAGATCGACGGGTCCGGATGGTCGAAGCTGATCGAGCCTATGGTGTTGAAGTGGCGCAGATCGTACTTGTACGGCGCGTGCGTGCCGTGCCAGGCCACGACGTCCAGCGGCGAATGGTCGATGGATGCGCGCCAGAAGCCGCCCGTGAATTTGGCGATGAGTTCAAAGTCGCCTTCCACGTCTTCGTACCAGGCGACGGGCGTCTTGAAGTCGCGCGCATTGGCCAGGCAGTTCGAACCGATGGGTCCCAATTCCGGCAAGCGCAGCGCGGCGCCGAAGTTCTCAAGCATGTAGCCGCGGGCTTCCGCGTCCAGCAGTTCGACGCGGAAGCGCACCCCGCGCGGGATGACGGCGATTTCCAGCGGCTCCAGGTCGATCAGGCCCAGCTCGGTGGCCAGGCGCAGCCGGCCTTGCTGCGGCACCAGCAGCAGTTCGCCATCGGCGTTGTAGAAAAAGCGGCCCTGCATCGAACGATTGGCCGCGTACATATGGATGGCGACGCCGCCCTGTTCATCGGGGCCGCCGTTGCCGCCCCAGGTCTTCACGCCTTCCAGGAAGTCGGTGGGCGCGTCCGGAATCGGCATCGGGCTCCAGCGCAGCTGGTTGGGCGTGACCGGGCCATGGCCGAACGTGCTTTCCCAGCCGGCGGCGCCGCTGAACGCTTCAAAAGGCTTGTGCTGCGCGCCCGGGCGGATGCGGTACAGCCACGAACGGCGGTTTTCGTTGCGCGGCGCGGTGAAGGCGGTGCCGGACAGCTGTTCGGCGTACAGGCCGTAAGGACACTGCTGCGGCGAATTGCGGCCGACAGGCAGCGCGCCCGGCAAGGCTTCGGTGGCGCAATCGTTGCCAAAGCCGGTCTGGTATTGCAGTTCCATGGAATTCCTCCTGGGTGGCGGCGCGGTGCGTGGCCGCGCGATCGGTATGTATCAAGCGCCATTGTCGGAAAAAAGCCCCGCTACCGCTACGGGAATGCAAAAATACAGACTATAAATTTTGTGAATAGTAGGGGGCGTCATGGCCGAGCTGCGCGATGTGGATCTGAACCTGTTGATTCTGTTTCAGCACCTGCTGGAAGATCGCAACCTGTCGGCCGTGGCGCGGCGGATGGACCTGA
Source organism: uncultured Achromobacter sp. (assembly GCA_913775005.1). Taxonomy (GTDB): domain Bacteria; phylum Pseudomonadota; class Gammaproteobacteria; order Burkholderiales; family Burkholderiaceae_B; genus Achromobacter. The sequence continues at coordinate 3,420 of CAJYKY010000081.1, read as the reverse complement.
CGCAGCCCGCCGTCAGCAATGCGCTGCGGCGTTTGCGCGAGGCGTTTGGCGACGAGCTTTTTGTGCGCACCGGGCAGGGCATGCTGCCCACGCCACGCGCACAGCGGCTGGCCGGCCCCGTCAGCGAAGCCCTGACCGTCTTGACGCAAGCCTTGCAGGACCAGGACGTGTTCGACGCGCGCAGCAGCACCCGGCGCTTTCGCGTGGCGATGACGGACGTCGGTGAAATTCATTTCATGCCGCGCTTGATGGAAGTGTGTGTGCAGGTGGCCCCGCAGGTGCGCATCGACTCCGTGCGGGTGCAGGGGCCGGACCTGCCGCGTGAGATGGAATCGGGTCGCGTGGACCTGGCTATCGGCGCGTTCGATGAAATGGGGGCGGGTACGTTGCAGCGCATGCTGTTTCGCCAGGGGTATGCGACCTTGTTCCGGCAGGCGCATCCCACGGCGCACGACGGCATGGGCATCAAGGCGTTTCGTGCCGAGCGGCACCTGATTGTGTCGCGTGCGGCACCGTACGGGCAGGTCAATCAATCCATGGAGCGTGCGGGCATTGTGCTGGCCGAGCACTTCAGCGTGCCGCATTTTTCCGCCGTGCCGTACATCGTCAGCGCGACGGATCTGCTGGCGACGGTGCCCGAAAAACTGGCCGCCAGCGCCGCGCCGCCGTTTGGCCTGCGCTATATGACCCCGCCCGTGAAAGTGCCTGCGCTACAGACGAATCTGTACTGGCAGCGCAGGGTGGATCGGGACAGCGGCAACCAGTGGTTGCGCGCGTTGATCGTGAATACCTTCGCGGTGGGGCGCTAGCGCGAACGCATTCGGACGGCTACGGCTTGGGCGTTCAGGCCTTTTCGGCGGGCTCCACCACCGATGCGCGGGCCTGTTGCAAGGCTTCGCGCAGCACGCCCATATCGCCCAGGTGGTTAGCCAACAGCAGGATCAGCGCCGCGTTCAATTCCTGGCTTTGTTCGTTGCTCAGGTCGCGGTGCGTTTCGATCAGGGCTTCGTAGAAGTCGTCCGGCGAACTCAGATTGGTGTCGGTAATCAGCATGATGAAATGACCTCTGGATTCACGCGTGGCCCGTGGCGCGCTTGACGGCGCTGGCCACGGCTTCGGCATTCAAGGCGCGCCAGCGCGCGGCAATGTGCTGGTCGGGGCGGATCAGGTAGGCGGTGCCGTCGCGCGCGTCGTAACGCTTGGCCAGGCACCCTTCGCTGTCGGTTACAACGGGCAGATCGGCGGACAGGCCCGACACGTCGCACCCGGCGCCGGCCACCAGCACCACTTTGACCGGCACCGGCGCGCTGCGCAGCGCCTGCAATGCGGCTTGCGTGCCGCCATCAGGCAGCGCCTTGTCGCAGAACAGGGCCAGCACGAAATCGCCGTCCAGCTGCGCCAGCCACCAGGCGGATTCACCGTGGACGGTAACGGGCGCATCCAGTGCCACCGCGCCCGGCGTCATCCTGCCCACAAAGGCATCGGTGTCGGCCGTGTTCAGCGGCGAGTGGACGTAGGTGGCGGGCAGAGATAGCCGGCCGCTGTTGACCAGCGACCGCGCAAACGGATGCGTCTTGGCAAGATTTAACACCGCGTTGCGGAAGCTGCGGCTGATGTCGCTCTTGGGGGTGATGAAGTCGGTGGCGCGCGATGAGTTCAGGATGTTCTCGTCGGCGGCGTACTCGCGTTCGGCGCTGTAGCTGTCGATCAAGGTTTCGGGCGCGTGGCCCGCCAACACCAGCTTGAGCTTCCACGCCAGGTTCTCGGCGTCTTGCACGCCGCTGTTCGCGCCGCGCGCGCCAAACGGCGATACGCGATGCGCAGAATCGCCCGCGAACACCACGCGGCCGTGGCGGAATTTGTCCATGCGTTCGCACGCAAAGGTGTACACGCTGACCCATTCCAGCTCGAATTGCGCGTCGGGGCCGAGGAGGGCGCGGATGCGAGGCAGCACGTTCTCGGGCTTGACGGCTTCAACCGGGTCGGCGTTCCAGCCCAGCTGGAAGTCGATGCGCCAGACGTTGTCGGGTTGGCGGTGCAGCAGCACGGATTGGTTGGGATGGAAGGGCGGGTCGAACCAGAACCAGCGTTCGGTGGGAAATTCCGCCGTCATCTTCACGTCGGCGATCAGGAAGCGGTCACGGAAGATGCGGCCGTGGCTTTCCTGGCCGATCAGCTTGCGCACGGGCGATCGCGCGCCATCGCAGGCGATGAGCCAGGCGGCTTGCAGCGTGTAGGAGCCTTCTGGCGTGTCGATGGCGATCGTCACGCCGTCGTCCGTGTGGGTCACACCGGCAACCTTGTTCTTCCAGCGCAGGTGGATGTTCGGTTCCTGGCGCGCCTGTTCGTACAGGTAGCCTTCGGCGTAGTACTGCTGAAGATTGATGAACGCGGGGCGGCGGTGGCCGGGTTCAGGCAGCAGGTCAAAGCGCCACACTTCCTGTTCGCGGAAAAACACCTTGCCCACGTTCCAGGACACGCCCTTGTCGATCATGCGCTGGCCGACGCCCAGGCGGTCCCAGATTTCCAGCGTGCGTTTGGAAAAGCAGATGGCGCGCGACCCGGTCGATAGCCGGTAGTCGTCGTCCAGCACCACGACGCGCACGCCCTGGCGGGCGAGATCCAGCGCGGTGGTCAGGCCGACCGGGCCCGCGCCCACGATCACGACCGGATGCTGCGCGGGGGCGCTGGCGGCCTGATCGGCGTGCTGCTCATAGGCGAACTCCATCGCCTGAAAGTCGATGTCTCCCACGGTTGTCTCCTGTGTGGGTCATTTTGTTTTTATGTGCGAAGCCGCGCGCCGTCTTGCGACGCGCGGTTCCGGTTCTTGCAAAGGTTCCAGCCGGGCCGTCTCTTGCGGCCCTACGCAAGTCAGCCTTCCAGCTGCGCCCACATTTCCAGGTCGCGCTTGTCGGTCCAGATGCGCGGGTGGGTGTGGCCGGTGGCCTCATCAAAAGCGCGCGACACGTCAAACGGCATGCAGTGGTCGAAGATCACCCAGTCGCTGTAGCGCGGCTTCATGAAGTCGTAGACCTCGCGGTAGATCGTCTTCAAGTCCTTGCCTTCGGCCACGCCGCGATTGACGGCGCCGTACAGGTCCGTGAGGAAGGCGCGGGTGCCGGCCAGGCCCTGGCGCACTTCGGTGGCGTTCTTGAGCGCCGGGCCGCGGCCGGGCACCATCTTTTCGGCTTCGAAGCCGGACAGCGCGTCCAGCGTGGTGGGCCAGTCGCGGAAGTAGGCGTCGCCGCAGTAGGGGGTGGACTGGTATTCGACCAGGTCGCCGGCGAACAGGATCTTCTGTTCGGGCAGCCAGGCAATGGTGTCGCCCTTGGTGTGGCCGCGGCCGACCTGCAGCAGCTTGACTTCCAGGTTGCCCAGGTTGACCGTCATTTCGCCCTTGAACGTCATGGTCGGCCAGAC
>CAJYKY010000080.1 GCA_913775005.1 uncultured Achromobacter sp. | reverse complement strand
CCATGCGTTCGGCGATTTCATCGTCTTCGATGGCCGTTTCCATGTAGGCGGCGCGCTGCGCTTCAACGAATTCGCGTTCGAACGCCGAGATTTCCTCGGGGTAGTAGAACTCGACGACGTTGACCGTTTCTTGCGGGCTCTTCGGATACAGCGTGGACAAGACCAGCACATGCGGATACAGCTCGATCATGTGCGTCGGGAAATACGTGACCCACACCGCGCCAAAGTCCGGCGCATCGCCCTCGCGGAACGACAGCAGGCGATCGTGCCATTGCTTGTACACGTCGGACCCCGGCTGCGCCAGCGCATTGTGCACGCCTACTTTTTGCAGGCTGTACCAGTCGTTGAATTCCCAGGTCAGGTCGTCGCACGTGACGAAGCGGCCCAGGCCCGGATGGAACGGACCAACGTGGTAATCCTCAAGGTAGACCTCGATGAAGGTCTTCCAGTTGTAGTTGCACTGATGCACCTCGACGTGGTCGAGCACATAGTCCCCGAAGTTGAACTCGGGGCGCGAGAACAGCGGCGCCATGTCCGAGGCCGGATCGCGCGGGCCTTCGAACAGCAAACCATGGCAATCGCGCAGGCGGAACTTCTGCAAGTTCATGCAGGGTGTGGTTTCAAACTGCGGCGCGCCCAGGAGTTCACCCTGGTTGTTGTACGTCCAGCGATGCAGCGGGCAGACGATGTTGCCGCCGGTCGCTTTCAGGTTGCCTTGCGTATTGCAGTTGCCCGCCACGTTGCCGGCTTCGCCGCCCAGCATCAATGCCTGACGGTGACGGCAGACATTTGAGATGAGTTCAACGCCTTGCTGGTTGCGAACCAGCACGCGGCCTCCGCCTTCCTGGACCAACGTACGCCAATCCCCGATGTCAGGCACCAATTTCTGGTGGCCGACGTACTGCGAGGATTGCTTGAAAATGAGTTCTTGCTCGCGGGCAAAGAGGGCTTCGTCAAAATAGGCGCTGACGGGTAGCTGGGTGCGAGCTGGCACGACATGTGCCATCCGACCGATGTCGGTCATGATTCCCTCCGCTCGGATAAAAAAGCCAGGCCGGTTTGAGCTCTGCCAAGCGCTTTTGTTCAAGCCCAGCGTTCCGTTTTGAACGCTTGAGCTCAACGTCGAGCTTGGCTACATCCGTGCTGGCGCGAAGAAAAATCGGTGTCTGGCCGATCAAATTAGCCGTGAATTGTACCCCAAGGGCAAGCCCCACGCCCGGGCGGTTCAACAAGCGTGAACGTAGGCTTTGCGGCGGATCACGGGGACTGCGTCATCGGGCATCCGGCGGGTCACCGCGGCTTGTCATCGCCGCGATTAACCCTTCGTGGCGTAGGTCTTTCATACGAGCCGCCGCGTGGCCGGATGGCGGCGCATCAGCCAACTGCTGGCGGCCGACAGCGCGAACACAGCGGCGGTCAATAGCGGCACGATCCAGGCGTCGCGCTCGCCGCCCGTGAATGCCCCCGCGCGGCGGGCAATGTCCAGGAATACGGGGTGGATCAAATACACGCCAAACGTCAGCGGCGCCAGTGCCGCCAGCCGGGGCAGGCGGGGCGACGACACGATCCATTGGAAGGCGGCCAACGACATGAAGGGCACCGTCAGGCTGAAATAGTCGTAGAAATAAGTGTCCAGCGTGTGGCCATTGGACATCACGGCCACACCCGCCGCCGTGGCCAATACGGTGCCTGCGAGCATCAGGCCGGGGCGGGGAATGCGCATTTCGCCATCGAAAATCAAACGGCCGGCCACGAAGTAGCCCAAATAGGGCAGGAACCAGGTCAGGAAGAATCCGTGCGGGGCGCCCAGCGCGCGGCGGTACAGCGCGTCCAGAATTGCCACGCCCAGAATGCCCACCACCCACAGCGAGCGGCCGCGCGGCGTGCTGCGCGCATACAGCAGCCGGGCCAGCGGGGCGAACAGGTACAGGCCCACGATCATGTACAGATACCAGAGGTGGTAGTAGGGCTCGCCTTGGGCGACCTTGCGCGGCCAGAACGAAAAGTCGACACGGCCATCATCCCACCAATCCAGACCCGTGCGCCACGTCAGATAGAACAGCGTCCAGAACAACAGCGGCGCGCAGATGCGTGCCATGCGGCGGCTGTAGAACTGACGGGCGTCTTGCGGTTTGTCCGGGTCCAGCAGCAGCGCGCCGCTGACCATGACGAAGACAGGCACACACCAGCGCGCCGCCGAGTCATACAGATTGGCGGCCAGCCAGGCGCCACCGCCATAAGCGGCGGGGTCGCTGACGATCAGCGCGGCACTATGCAGCAGGACGACGGCCACGGCCGCCAGCCAGCGGGCGGCGTCCAGGCGGGCATAACGGTCTTCGGACAATGACATCGGGCTCCGGCGTGCTGTTTTGCTGATTCACCATAGCAGCGGCGGCCCGGGCACTTCTGTATCCAGCGGTTAGGCAAGGCGTAAAAAACCGACAGAACCCTTGCGGATGCTGTCGGTGCAAAGCGTGGCGTGCCCGATGGGCCGTCACGCGTTTCGCGGGCCGGCAAGGCCGCGAACGATTTGTCACGAAACCATTTGCTTGTCGATCATTCGCTTTTTAAACATTCGCTTTTTCATCATTCGCTTATTGCAGAACGATGTTCGCCTGCTTGATCAGCTGGGCCACGATGGGCTGTTCCGTCTTGATCTGCTTGTCCAGTTCTGCCGGCGACCCCGAACGCGGGTCGATCCCCATGTCCAGCATGCGCTTTTTCACGGCTTCGTCCTTCAAGGTTTCGGCCAGCGCGGCTTGCAGCTTTTCCAGCACCGGCGCGGGCGTGCCCTTGGGCGCCACGAAGCTGAACCACGCGGTCATGTCGAAGTTCGGATAGCCTTCTTCGGCCAGCGTCTGCAACTTGGGCAGGGTGGCCAGGCGATTCGCGCTGGTGATGGCAAACACCTGGACCTTGCCGGCGTCCGCTTGCGGCATGCCGGTAGCCACCATGTCGAAGAAAAGATCCACATCGCCGCTGATCAGCGCGGGCAGGGCCTGCGTTGCCCCCTTGAACGGCACGTGCAGGATATCGATGCCAGCGCGCGACTTGAACAACTCACCGGCCAGATGCGACGACGTGCCGGGGCCGAACGTGGCGAACGTCAGCTTGCCCGGGTTCTGCTTCGCGTAAGCCACGACGTCTTGCGTGCTGTTGAACCCGCGCTTGGGGCTGGACAGCAGCACCAGCGGGCCGATACCCACCATGCCCACGTGCGCGAAACTGTCCGGGTCGTACGGCAGTTCCTTGTACAGATAGCGGTTCGTGACGAGCGTGGAGTTGGTGGCCATCAGGATGGTGTAGCCGTCCGGCTGTTCGCGCGAGACGAACGCCGCGCCGATGGACGTGCCCGCGCCCGCCTTGTTTTCAACAATCATGGGCTGGCCCAGGCTCTTGGCCATGCGCTCGGCCAGGATGCGGGTCAGCACATCGGTGGCGCCGCCAGCCGGGAAGGGCGAGACGACCTTGATCGGGCGGGCCGGGTAGGTGTCGGCCTGCGCGCCCAGCGCAGCGGCGCTGAGCAATACCGTGGCCAATAGTTTGATGCCAGTGCGAATCATGTTTTCCCCTTGAAATCGCGTGCGTGAGTGGTTCACCGGGCCTGGCTTGTCGAGGCCGCGCTGCGTGGCCGCAACGAGGCGCACTTGCCAGGTCTCCAGGAATATTTTAAATTCCGCTTTATGGAATTTAGTTTTGTTATTCGGAATAAACTATAAAAACGAAGCGAATAGAAATGCAATCTTTTTCTGATGCCAAGCGTGTGACGCACGCCCCCGCCAAGCCCGATCAAACTCTTGAACTCAGTCAGCCGGCGCGCCGCAAACGCACGGCCGGCGTGGGCGAGGGCGCCAATTCGCCGGATTTCATCACCGCGCTGGCGCGCGGGCTGGACGTCTTGCGCTGTTTCCGCCATGGCGTGTCGGCGCTGGGCAATCTGGATCTGGCCCGCCTGACGGGCTTGCCCAAGCCCACCATCAGCCGCATCACCTACACGCTGACGGAACTGGGCTATCTGCGCTATCACCCGGACACTGGCAAATACTCGCCCGGCTATGGGGTATTGGCGCTGGGCTTCGGCTTGCTTGCCGGGCTTGAGGTGCGCGAACTGGCCAAGACGTCGATGACCGAGCTGGCCCGCGATACCGGGGGCGCGGTGGCGTTGGGGGCGTTCGATGGCGACGCCATGACATATGTGGAAGCCATCCACGGTTCATCGGCGCTGTATCTGCGTCTGCCGGTCGGTTATCGCGCCAGCCTGGATAGCGCGATGGGCCGCGCCTATCTGGCCAGCTTGCCGGCGTCCGCCTGCGATGACGTCATTGCACGCCTGGGTGAGGCTGCCCCGCCACCCGCCGCCATAGCACGGGCTCGCACGGAGCTGGCGGACTCCGGCTGTTGCTTTGCGATGGGGGAATGGCAATCGGGCATCAACGCTGTCGCCGTGCCGTTCACGTCCATCACCGGCGAAGGCGTCTTCGTGATGAGCTGCGGCGGGCCGGCCAGCCTGTTGCCCGAGACCGAGCTGCGCACCCGCGTGGCGCCCGCGCTGCGCGCCGCCATTGCAGGTCTGGCCGGGGCCTCGGCCTGATCCGCGCGGCGCTTCCAGGTCCGGCTTGGGTATCTCGTACA
>CAJYKY010000079.1 GCA_913775005.1 uncultured Achromobacter sp. | reverse complement strand
GGCCAGTAAAAGGGCTGTATAGGGGGCGGGGCAATCCCGCCTTCTTTCGGATTATTCCGATACTCGGACGGCGAGTTGCCCTATATACTCTCGCATTACCGACAGCACGCTTTACGATCCACCTGCCCCTTCGGCAGTGAACGTTGCAATGCCAGATTCACCCGCCACGCATCGTCGCGGCGCCGCTTGACGCTTCTCTTCCCGACGCGCTGTCATCCCCCCCATCGCCTTGCCCGTGCATGCCTATTGGCAGACGCAGGCCAAGGCATTTCGTCTAAGAAGAACCGACATGAACGCCGTGCCGCAAGACAAACTGATAACCGCCCTGGACCACGCCCGCCTGCTGAGCCTGATCACGCGCCCCGCCACCGCCGCCGCTATCTCGCGCGACGCGGTCGATGCCACGCAAGACTTGCTGGATTCGGCGCCCATCATCGCTATCGATGAAGTCACGCCCGACATCGTGACGATGCGTTCGCGCCTGCGCCTGAAAAACGAGAACGGCTCCGAGATGATTGTCACGCTGTGCTATCCAGCCGAAGCGAACCTGGCACAGGGCCTGGTGTCGGTGTTGTCGCCGCTGGGCCTCAGCCTGATCGGCTCGCGCGAAGGTCAGCGTGTCACGTGGACGGCGCCCAATCAGTCCGAACATGCGGGCACCATTGACGCCATCCTCTATCAGCCCGAAGCCGCAGGCGATTTCACCGCCTGATGCGTGGCCCGCGCGCCACGGCTTGCGTTGACAAGACGCGGCGCGCTGTTTAGGATTCGGCCCTTCTGTTTTTCCCCCACCACCCTCTTCTTCTTTGAGTGCAACCGTGTCTGCTATTCGTCACCTCGCCTGATACCCGACGACTACCTCCCTGGTAATCGCGGTCTGCTTGCTCGCCCCTGCTGCTCGGCATCCTTGCCTTGAGCCCAGGCACCGAGTCCAAGCGCGGTTCCAGAAAGCACGCTTACCCACTCGCTTTCCCTTTCCGTCCAGACTGCGTCGTCGGCTTTTCCCTTGCTTTGGAGAAAACCTATGACGTTGGATTTCTGCGCCTACGCGCAATCGCTGGACCTGTTCCGTTACCCTCGCACCCCGCACCTTGAAGGCTCGCGCCTGCAAGACGGCGACGAAGGCCATGACCACACGCCCTACCGCAAGCTTTGCGGCCTGCATTTGGTGGTGGAAGAAAAACTGGATGGCGCCAACACCGGCATCAGCTTCAGCCCGTCGGGCGAACTGCTGCTGCAATCTCGCGGCCATTACCTGGTGGGTGGTGGACGCGAGCGGCAATTCAATTTCGTGAAGGCCTGGGCCGCCGCGCATGCCGACTGGCTGCTGGACCGTCTGGAAGACCGCTATGTGATGTACGGCGAGACGATGACGAAAAAGCATTCCGTCTTCTACGACGCCCTGCCCCATCACTTCTTTGAATTCGATGTGCTGGACCGCCGCAGCGGCCGCTTTCTGACCACGCCCGCGCGGCGTGCGCTGCTGGCGGATGGCCCGGTGCTGTCGGTCCCGGTGCTGTACGAAGGCGTGGCGCCTGCCAAGCTGAGCCAGCTGGTGGGCTTGCTGAAACCGTCATTGGCCAAGACGGCGGACTGGCGCGGCGCGTTCGAAGCCACGGTGCTGCGTGAAGGGCATGACCTGACACGCGCGTGGAAACAGTGCGACAAGTCGGACCTGTCCGAAGGCTTGTACATCAAGGTCGAGACGGACGACGCCACAGTCGCCCGCTACAAATGGGTCCGCCGCGACTTCGTGCAAGCCATTCTGGATTCCGACAAGCACCATTCGGAACAGCCCTATGTGCCCAACCTGCTGGCCGCTGGCGTCGATCTTTACGCGCCGCGCGCAACGCTGGATTGGGACACGCTGCGCGCCGCTGATGACGCGGGGCGATAAGGAACGATCATGCAATACGAACAACTGCGGGCGCTCGTGCCCGCGCCCGGCCAAGTGCCGGATTATCAAGCGTGCCTGGCCGCGTTTCCCGCGCTGGAGCTGGCCAAGACCACGCCGCAAGACCCGCGTTATCACGGCGAAGGCGATGTCTGGACGCACACGATGATGGTGGTAGATGCACTGCTGGCATCACCCGCGTATCAGGCCGCCACCCGGGCCGATCAGGAAATCGTGTTCCTGGCGGCGTTGCTGCACGACGTGGCCAAACACAGCACGACCGTCATCGACCCGGTGACGGGCGCCATCGGCCAGCCCGGCCATTCCCGCAAGGGCAGCATCGACGCGCGCATCGCGCTGTGGGATGCCGGCGTGCCGTTTGCCGTGCGCGAAGCGGTCTGCCGGCTGATCGCCGTGCATCAGGTGCCGTTCTTTGCGTGGGAAGGTTCGCGGCGCGGCAAGCCGGCCGAGTTCATTGCCCGCGAACTCTCGTGGCAAGTGAGCCTGCCGCTGCTGGCGATGTTGGCCGAAGCCGACATGCGCGGCCGCGTCTGCGCCGATGCGGCGCGCGTGTTGGACAACATCGCACTGTTCTGCGAGGTAGCGCGCGACGATGGCTGTTTCGGGCAGCCCCGTGCATTTGCCGATGCGCACACGGCGGTCAGCTATTTTCGCGGTGCAGAGGTGCACCCGGATTACGCGCTGTTCCAGGAGCCGGGTTCGCGCGTCATCGTGATGGCGGGCTTGCCGGCGTCGGGCAAGAACACGTGGGTCGCTGCGCATTACCCGGACCTGCCTGTTGTGTCGTTCGACGACGCGCGCGAAGCGCTGGGCTTGCGGCATGGCAAGAATGAAGGGCGAGTGGCGCACGCAGCCATCGAGCGCGCGCGCGATCTGTTGCGTCAGCAGGCGCCCTTCATCTGGAACGCCACAAACCTGAGCGAGCTGATGCGCAAGAAGACGCTGGACCTGCTGTACGCCTACCACGCCGAGGTGGAACTGGTGTACCTGGAAAAGCCGCGTGCGGAACTGCTGCGCCGTAACAGCCGGCGCGATACGTCGCTGTCGAACAAGACCCTGACGGGCATGCTGCACCGCTGGGACTTGCCGCTGCCCACCGAGGCGCACCGCGTGGTGTACGCGGTGTAGCAGCGGCGGGCGATTGCAGACGTCAGCGGCCGGCGGCCTTGGCGCTCAGGCCGTTGGCAACGCCCATGTCAGTCTTGGGCACG
>CAJYKY010000078.1 GCA_913775005.1 uncultured Achromobacter sp. | reverse complement strand
AGAATTTCGATGTGCTGGCCTTGTGGCGCGCGGTGGCGGACGAGGTGTCGGGCGGCCCGCTGCCGGGTGCGCATTACCTGGCCGAAGAGACGCCCGATGCGCTGTTGGCCGAGGCCGGGGCGTTCTTCGGCTGGCGCTAGCAAAACGGCAGCTGGGCGGCGTTTAGGCAGTTGGGGGCGGTCAGGAAGACGCCCGCCGACGCTGCCCGCCGATGTCAATCAAGCCAGGGTACGCGATAGGGCTATCCAAAAAGGGACGCACCCCTGGTGTTAACCTTCGCCCCATGAATCGTTACTTCGCCGATCTTTCCGAATTGCCCGAGGCCGAAGACGCGCAACGCGCCTTCAAAGCCACCGACTCCCCCTGCGTGGCCGTCTGCTCGACGCTGTTCGACGATATCTGCCGGGGCTGCGGCCGTACGGCCATGGAAGTGGCCAACTGGGTCTTCATGTCGGAAGAAGAAAAGCGCGAAGTCTGGATCCGCATCAAGGCGCAGGGGTATCCCCGGCGCAACAACTAAGCGGGCGCCTGCCGCCGCGCACCGACACTTCTTCCGGGCCGTCTTGGGCGTGTCATATCCCGCGGGCTAAATCGCGGTATCGCCCACTTCCGGCCCTATCATGCGCATCGTTCTGGTTACGGATGCCTGGCATCCGCAAGTCAACGGCGTCGTCCGCACCTGGACGACCATGCGGCAGATCCTGACTGAATGGGGACACGAGCTGATCGTGGTCAGCCCCGAGGGCAGCCGGACCATCCCCGCGCCGTCCGAACCCGATCTGCGGCTGTGCCTGCAACCGGGCAAGCAACTGCGCCGCATTTTGGGCGACACCATACCCGACGCGTTGCACATCGCCACCGAAGGCCCGCTGGGGCTGGCCGCAAGGCGGATGGCGCTGGCGCGGGGCTGGCCGTTCACGACGTCGTTTCACACGATGTTTCCCGACTACCTGCAAGCGCGCATGGGCATTCCCGCTGCGTTGCCATGGCGTTATCTGCGCTGGTTCCACCGGCCGTCGCAATGCGTGCTGGTGCCCACGCCCACGGTGCGCGATGTGCTGCTGCGGCGCGGTCTTGCGAACCTGCGCGTGTGGTCGCGCGGCGTGGATCCGCGCAAGTTCCAGCCGGCCCAAAGCCAGGCTTTCGCCCACCTGCCGCGCCCCGTTTTCCTGAGCGTGGGCCGCGTCGCGCGCGAGAAAAATCTGGACGCTTTCCTGTCGCTGGATCTGCCGGGCAGCAAGGTCGTGGCGGGGGCGGGGCCGGACGAGGCGCGGCTGAAGAAGCGCTTCCCCGACGCCGTCTTCCTGGGCATGCAGCAGGACGACGCCTTGCCGTCCCTGTACGCCGCAGCCGACGTCTTCGTCTTTCCCAGCCTGACCGACACGTTCGGCCTGGTCATGCTGGAGGCCATGGCCTGCGGCACGCCCGTGGCGGCGTTTCGCAGCGAGGCGCCGCTGGCCGTGGTGACGCCGGGCATCACCGGTTGCGTGGACGATGATCTGGCCCATGCCTGCCACGCCGCCTTGCCGCTGGACCGCCATGCCGTGCGCGCGCATGCGCTGACGCGCAGCTGGGATTCGGTGGCGGCCGACCTGCTGGACTCGCTGGTTCCGCTCGCACCCGGCGCATCGCCGCGCCCCGCGCTGGCCAGGGCGGGGTGAATCACCGGTTTTATTTCGGGGACGGCTTTCCGCGCTTGCGGCCAAACCGGTACAATCCCCGGCAATCCTGAGGAGCGTTGCGACGACCCGGAGGTTTCCGCCCGCCATGCCACGCATGGCCCTGCAAGCGGAACCCGGCTCGCCAGGCTCAGGAATCCTTGTTCAAGCGCCGCGCTTTGCGCGTCGCTACAGCAACGGCGCTCACCTTTGTCGCATATGGCGGGAAAGGCGAGCACTCGACTGTCGTGGTGTATTCGCGTTGTCCGGCCATATCGTGCGCCGTTCGATATTCACGTGGAGCCTTACACACCATGAACGCTGTGACTGATAAATCCTTCTCCGATTACCTCGTTGCCGACCTGTCGCTGGCAGGCTGGGGCCGCCGCGAGCTGGCCATTGCCGAAACCGAAATGCCCGGCCTGATGGCCATCCGCGACGAATTCGCCGCGTCGCAGCCGCTCAAGGGCGCGCGTATCGCCGGCAGCCTGCACATGACCATCCAGACGGGCGTGCTGATCGAAACGCTGGTGGCGCTGGGTGCTGAAGTGCGCTGGGCCTCGTGCAACATCTTCTCCACGCAAGACCACGCCGCCGCCGCCATCGCCGCGTCCGGCACGCCGGTCTTCGCCGTCAAGGGCGAAACGCTGGAAGAGTACTGGCAGTACACCCACAAGATCTTCGAATGGCCCAATGGCCAGAACGCCAACATGATTCTTGACGATGGCGGCGACGCCACGTTGATGCTGCACCTGGGCACCAAGGCCGAGAAAGACATCTCGGTGCTGGCCAACCCGGGCAGCGACGAAGAGCGCATCCTGTTCGCCGCCATCAAGGAAACGCTGGCGCGCGATCCGAAGTGGTATTCGACCCGCCTCGCCCTCATCAAAGGCGTGACGGAAGAAACCACGACCGGCGTGCATCGCCTGTACCAGATGTCGCAAAAGGGTGAACTCGCCTTTGCCGCCATCAACGTGAACGACTCGGTCACCAAGTCCAAGTTCGACAACCTGTACGGCTGCCGCGAATCGCTGGTGGACGGCATCAAGCGCGCCACCGACGTCATGGTCGCGGGCAAGATCGCCGTGGTCGCCGGTTACGGCGACGTGGGCAAGGGCTGCGCCCAGGCGCTAGTGGCGCTGCGCGCCCAGGTCTGGGTCACCGAAATCGACCCGATCTGCGCACTGCAAGCCGCGATGGAAGGCTTCAAGGTCGTGACGATGGAAGAGGCCGCCGCCCATGGCGACATCTTCGTTACCGCTACCGGCAACTACCACGTCATCACGCGTGAGCACATGAACGCCATGAAGGACCAGGCGATCGTCTGCAACATCGGCCACTTCGACAACGAAATCGACGTCGCCGGCCTGGCCGACTGCAAGTGGGAAGAGATCAAGCCGCAAGTCGACCACGTCATCTTCCCGGACGGCAAGCGCATCATCCTGCTGGCCCAAGGCCGCCTCGTGAACCTGGGTTGCGCCACCGGCCACCCGTCGTTCGTGATGTCGTCGTCGTTCGCCAACCAGACCATCGCCCAGATCGAACTGTTCACGCGCAACGAAGCCTACCAATCGGGCCAGGTGTACGTGCTGCCCAAGCATCTGGACGAGAAGGTCGCCCGCCTGCATCTGAAGAAGCTGGGCGTCAAGCTGACCACGCTGCGCAAGGATCAGGCCGACTACATCAACGTTCCGGTTGAAGGCCCGTTCAAGCCCGAGCACTACCGTTATTGATCAAGGCAAAGCACAATAGGAACGTACCGCGCCATGTTGGCGCGGGTTTTCTTGAGTGCGAAATCACCCGTTTCCGCCTGGCGGGAACGGGTCCGCAAAGCATCAATACAGGAGTTCGAACATGGTGACTATGATTCTCGTCTGGATCCTGAACGCGGTGGCCCTGCTGGCAGTGGCCTACTTGTTGCCCGGCATCACCGTGGCCAGTTTCGGTTCGGCGCTGATCGCCGCGCTGGTGCTGGGTCTGGTGAACATGCTGGTCAAACCGGTGCTGGTGCTGCTGACGCTGCCCATAACGATCGTCACCCTCGGTCTCTTCCTTATCGTCATCAACGCCTTGTTGTTCTGGTTCGTCGGCTCCGTGCTGAAGGGCTTCCAGGTCAACGGGTTCTGGTGGGCCGTGGGCGGTGCCATCCTGTACAGCATCATCTCTGGCCTGCTTACCAAACTGATTCCCTAATGTCTGACTCGACTTCCCCCGCTTTCAGTCTGGAATTTTTTCCCCCGCGCGACCTGGCCGGCCAAGAGCGGCTGGTCCGCGCGGCCAAGCAGATGCTGGCCATTCAGCCCAAGTACGTCAGCGTGACGTTCGGCGCAGGCGGTTCCACCCGCGCCGGTACGGCCGACGCCGTGCGCACGCTGAGCAACCTGGGTTGCGATGCGGCGCCGCACCTGTCGTGCGTGGGCGCTACGCGCCAGGACTTGCGGGACATTCTTTCGGCCTACAAAAGCGAAGGCGTGCGGCGCGTGGTCGCCCTGCGCGGCGACCTGCCTTCGGGCATGGGCGGCGATGCAGGCGAACTGCGCTACGCCAATGAACTGGTGTCGTTCATCCGCGAGGAAACGGGCGACTGGTTCCACATCGAAGTCGCGGCGTATCCGGAAATGCATCCGCAGGCCGCCAACCCGTCGGCTGACCTGGACCACTTCGTGGCCAAGGTGAATGCGGGCGCCGACGCGGCCATCACGCAGTACTTCTTCAACGCCGACGCCTACTTCGACTTTGTCGACCGGGCCCAGGCCAAGGGCGTGCGCGTGCCGATCGTGCCGGGCATCATGCCCATCACGAACCACACGCAGCTGCTGCGTTTTTCCGAGATGTGCGGGGCGGAAGTGCCGCGCTGGATTCGTCTGCGTCTGGCCGAGTTTGGCGACGATAAGGCCTCCATTCGCGCCTTCGGCGTGGATGTCGTGACCGAGTTGTGCCAAAACTTGCTCGACAACGGCGCGCCTGGCCTGCATTTCTACACCTTGAACCACGCGGAAGCACCGCTGGCGGTGTGGAAGGAATTGGCGCTGTGAGTCGCGGCGCCTGACGCGCGCAGCAACCAGAAAGGCCGGCATTCACATGCCGGCCTTTTTTTCGCGCCAATTTTTCGACCTGTTTGACATCAGTCCGCGTACACGCCCGCCTTGCGGATCACGCCGCCCCATTTGTCGACCTCGGCCTGCAACCACGTCTGCAAGCCTTCCGGCGTCTGCTTGGACTCCGGCACGATCTCGGCGCCCAGCTCTGCCATCTTTTGCGTGAAGACCGGGTCCTTCAGCGCCGCGCGCAGCGCCGCGTTGAACTTGGCCACCGCTTCGGGCGGCGTGCCCTTCGGCGCATACACGCCGTGCCATACCTTCACTTCAAAGCCCTTCAAACCGCCTTCCTGTAGCGTCGGCGCGTCGGGCAGTGCCTTGATGCGGTCCAGCGTGGTCACTCCAAACAGCTTGACGCGTTCACCCTTGATTTGCGGAATGGTCTGCGTGGTCTGGTCGCACAACACGTCCACCTGCCCGCCCAGCAAGGCCGTCATCGCCGGGGCCGTGCCCGCGTAAGGCACCGTGGTGAATTGCACGCCCAGTGACTCTTGCAGCAGCATGCCGCACAGCTGCGACACCGCGCCCAGGCCGGCATTGGCCAAGTTCACCTTGTCGCCGTTCTGCTTGGCGTATTTGATAAAGCCGGCCATGCCGTCAGCGGGCAGGTCCTTGCGGCCCAGCAGCGTCATCGGCACGTCGGCCACCTGTCCGACGTAAGCGAAATCCTTCAGCGGGTTGAACGGCAGCTTGCGATACAGCGCCGGCGCCGTCGCCATGCCGTTGTGATGGATCAGGAAGGTGTAGCCGTCGGGCGCGGCGCGCGCTACGTGTTGCGATGCCAGCGTGCCGCCCGCGCCGGTGCGGTTTTCAATGATGACGCTCTGGCCCAGCGTCTTGGCCATGGACGCGCCCAGGCTGCGCGCCACCACGTCGGTAGGCCCGCCGGCCGCAAACGGTACGACAAGCGAAATCGGATGATTCGGATACGTGCCTTGCGCGGCGGCGGAACCCCAGGCCAGGCAGGAGAGGGCCGTCCAGGAGAGGGCCGCCCAGGAAAGGGCCGCCCGGGACAGGGCCGCCCGGGACAGGGCCGCCATGGGCCAGGCCGCACGCGTTGCCGCGCGCGCGAAAAAATTACGCATGTCTCGCTCCTTGTGGTTTTGCGTCCCGCAGGTGCTACACGGGCTGGCATCAGTGTGGCCTGATGCGCCAAGGATGAGAATTCGCGGTTTCACAAGCCGGGTTTCGGCCTGGGGAAAGGCGGGTTTACGCGGTGGGGGGCACCGCGCGGCGCTTAATTGGCCTGGTCCTTGCCCGGATCTTCCGCCAGCACCTGGGGCGTGGGGTACTCGGTTTGCGGCGCGTTGACGGGCTCGATCCGCAGCGGTTGGTGCACGCGCGACAGCGGCACCAGCGAACCCGGATCATCGGGGTCGGTCCAGAGCGGGTCCGGGATTTCGGCGAAGACCTGGCGCAAGCGTTCGCCCCAGGTGCCACGGATCATGCGGAAATACTCGTTGTGCTCGTCGATGCTGGCGAAATGGGTGACGCGTAGCGCGTCGGTGTCGTACACCAGCAGATCCAGCGGCAGCCCCACCGAAATGTTCGAGCGCAGCGTCGAGTCCATCGAGATCAACGCGCACTTGGCGGCCTCGTCCAGCGAGGTATCGGGGCGCAGCACGCGGTCCAGGATGGGTTTGCCATACTTGGCTTCACCGATCTGGAAGTACGGGCATTCCTGGCCGGCCTCAATGAAGTTGCCAGCGGAATACACCTGGAACAGGCGGCAGCGTTCGCCACCAATCTGTCCCCCGAAAATGATGCTGACGTTGAAGTCCACGCCCTGCTCGTGCAGGGCGGGGGCTTCGCGGCGATACACCTCACGCACAGCGGCGCCCACGCAGCGCGCGGCTTCGAACAGGTCGGACGCATTCCAGATGGTGTCGCCGCCTTCGTCGTGCTGGCGTGCCAGCGCGTGCAGCACGGCCTGGCTGACGGCCAGGTTGCCCGAGGTCATCAAGACCATGACGCGCTCGCCCGGGCGCTCGAAGACGGTCATTTTTCGGAAGACGCTGATCTGGTCCACGCCCGCGTTGGTGCGGGAGTCAGACAGAAAAACCAGGCCGGCGTCGAGGCGGGCGGCTACGCAATAAGTCATGATCAAAAATTTGGAAAACCACGCCGCATTGTATTGCGGCGTGGAATTTGCGGCGCACAGGCTTTATTGCTGCCCTGAGGTCTGCACCTGCACGCTGATTTCCATCGATTCGTCGCCGCCGCCGCTGCGCACGCCACGCACGGGCGAGGCGGAGTCGTAATCGCGTGCCACCGCCAGCCGGCAGTGGCTGTCAGAGGCGAACTGGCGGTTGGTGACGTCGACGCTCGTCCAGCCTACGTCCGGCAACCACACATCGGCCCAGGCATGGCTGGCCGAATGCTCGGTGGTGGTGTGCACATAGCCGCTGACATAGCGCGCCGGCACGCCCAGCCCGCGTACGCAGGCCAGGAACAGATGGGCGTGATCCTGGCAAACCCCGTGGCCCATCGCCAGCACCTGATTCGCCGCCGTGGTGACGTCGGTGGTGCCGGGCTCGTAGGCCACGCGGTCGCTGATCGCGTTGGCAAGCGTCAGGATGTCGTCTTGCGTGGTCAGGCCGTTGGGCAATACGCTGCGCACGAACGCCAGGATGGTGTCGTCGGCCTGCGTCAGCGGCGTCTGCACGCAATAGGCATGCACCGGCAGGCGGCTGTCTTCGGCGCCCAGCACGCCGCGTGTCAGCGGCGCCACTTGCACCTGGCCCGTCACGCGCAGTTCGATATCGGTGTGCGGGTGGTTCAGCGTCAGCGTGTGGGTGATGTTGCCGTAGGCATCCACCTGCTTGTCCAGCGCGCCGGGCGCTTCGATATGCCAGCGCAACACGCGCTGGTGTTCGTCGTCGCGCGGGGTCAGGCGCAGCGTCTGGATGCTGTAGGTGACTGGCGCCGTGTAGCGATAGTGCGTGACGTGCGTGATGATCTGTTTCATTGCCGTCTCCGTTATGCCGATAGCGGAACCAGGAAGTCCTGGCTGATCCGGTTGCCCAGGTCGTTGATGCGGGCAAGGAAGCGGTCAAGGTATTGGTGCAGCCCACTGTCCAGAATGTCTTCAACGCGACCGTATTGCAGTTCGGCGCACAACATGCCGGCCAGCCGTTCGGTTTCGGTTGAGCGTTGGTTCGACACGCGCGCCAGATCGTCGGCCACCGCCCGCATCGACGCCAGCAGCGAACGCGGCATGTCGCCATGCAAGATTAGTAGTTCGGCCACGCGGTCCGGCGTGATGACGTCGCGGTACACCTTGCGGTAGATCTCCAGCCCCGACACAGAACTCAGCAGCGCAGACCAGCGGTAGAACTCGCTTTGCACGGCGGCGGTGCTGCTGGATTCGGCGCGGGTTTCGTGCGCGCCATTGCTGCCGCGTTCATGAAACTTCACGTCCAGCATGCGCGCGGTGTTGTCGGCGCGTTCCAGGTGCATGCCGATGCGCAGAAAGTACAGCGCCTCGTCTTCGAGCATCGTCCCGATGGTGACGCCGCGCGCCAGATGCGAGCGGAACTTCACCCATTCGAAGAATTCACCGGGGTTGCGTTCCAGCAGGCCCGTATGCAGATGCTTGAGCAGTTCAAGCCAGGTGGTGTTGTAGGTTTCCCAGACCTCGGTCGTCAGGCTGCCACGCACGGCGCGGGCGTTTTCGCGGGCAGCGCGCATGCATGAATAGATGGACGACGGGTTTTCCGGGTCGCGCACCATGTATTGCAGCACGTCGCTGGGCGAGATGGCCGCGTACTTGCTTTGGTACAGGCCCTGCAATTCCGAGATGCGCAGCACGCCTAGCCACGAGCCTTCGCGCGTGTGCGTGTCTTGCGGCAGCAGCGACATCTGCAAGTTCACGTCCAGCATGCGGGCGGTGTTCTCGGCGCGTTCGATGTAGCGGCACATCCAGAACAGGTTGTCGGCGGTTCGGCTCAGCATGTTCAGTCCTCCAGAACCCAGGTGTCTTTGGTGCCGCCGCCCTGGCTGCTGTTGACGACCAGCGAGCCTTCGGTCAATGCCACGCGGCACAGGCCGCCTGGCACGGTGCGGATGTCTTTGCCGCACAGCACATAGGGGCGCAAGTCGACGTGGCGCGGCGCCACGCCGGATTCCACGTAGGTGGGGATGGTGGACAGCGCCAGCGTGGGCTGGGCGATGTAGTTGGCGGGATGCGCGCGCACGCGGTCCTTGAAGGCGTCGACCTCGGCGCGCGAGGCGGACGGCCCGACCAGCATGCCGTAGCCGCCGGCGCCGTGCACTTCCTTGACGACCAGATCGTGCATGTTGGCCAGCACATAAGACAGTTCGTCCGGGCGGCCGCAGCGCCACGTCGGCACGTTCGACAGAATCGGTTCTTCGCTGAGATAGAACCGGATCATGTCCGGCACGTACAGGTACGTGGATTTGTCGTCGGCGATGCCGGTGCCGATGGCGTTGGCCAGCGTCACGCGGCCTGCGCGGTACACCGACAGCAATCCCGGCACGCCCAGCGCGGAGTCGGCGCGGAACGACAGCGGGTCCAGGAAGTCGTCATCAAGGCGGCGGTAGATCACATCGACCTTGCGCGGACCCTTCGTCGTGCGCATGTAGACGGTGTTCTGTTCCACGAACAGGTCCTGCCCTTCGACAAGCTCCACGCCCATCTGCTGGGCCAGGAAGGCGTGTTCGAAGTAGGCCGAGTTATACATGCCGGGCGTCAGCACGACCACGGTAGGGTCGTCGCCGCCATGCGGGGCCACTTCACGCAAGTTGTCCAGCAGCAGGTCAGGATAGTGCGCCACCGGTTCCACCTTGATGCGGCTGAACGCGTCGGGCATGAGCCGCATCGACATCTTGCGGTTTTCAAGCATGTACGACACGCCCGACGGTACGCGCAGATTGTCTTCCAGCACGTAGAACTCGCCCGCGCCGGCGCGCACGATATCGACGCCCGCGATGTGGCAGTAGATGTCTTCGGCCACGTCCACGTCTTGCATCTCGGGGCGGTATTGCGCGTTCAGGAATACCTGTTCGGCGGGCACGATGCCCGCGCGCACGATGTCGTGGCCGTGATAGATGTCGTGGATGAACATGTTCAGCGCGCGGACGCGCTGCTTCAGACCGGCTTCCAGATGCCGCCATTCGTCGGCGGGAATGATGCGCGGAATGAGATCGAAGGGGATCAGGCGTTCGGTGCCGGCGGCGTCGCCCGCGACCGAAAAGGTGATGCCGACGCGGCGAAAGCTCAGGTCGGCTTCGAGCCGTCGCACGGCCATGGCTTCGGCCGATTGCTCTTGGTGCCAGCGTTCGAAAGCCTGGTACTGGGAGCGGATGCCGCCGGCGCTGTCGCGCATTTCGTCAAAAGCGGCTGGACGGGATGTTCTGTCCTTCATGGCTCCTCCGATGCTGTTGCGCGCGGCCAGCGCGTGAATGGCGGCCTGCACGCGGTCTTTACCCGGCCCGTAAATGGCCGGTCTAGGGAAACAAGCAACCCGCATGCCAGCTTTTCGGCAAACGTAGAGCCCGGAGACAATATCCTCCGAAGCGCACGCAAGCGCCATCCCCGCTGTGATCGATAGGCGGGGCGGCGGTCCCGCCGATTGCATCGCGCTTGCACCGTTTTGGTGCAAGCTGCCGGACTTGGTGCGTCAGTGCATGCGGTAAGTGTGCAGGGTGGTGCCGCCCGCCGGGCCTTGCTCTAGCGGCGCTTGCGGCACCCAGCCGTCTTGCGTCAGCACGGCGTCCAGACGGAAATCGTGCGGCGCGGCCTGGTAGTCGGCGTCCAGCTCGCCGCAGCTCCAGGCGATGCCGATGGCGATGAACGGGTGGCCCCGTTCGCGCAGCGCGGCCAGCGTGCGGTCGTAATAGCCGCCGCCGTAGCCCAGGCGGTCGCCCTGTTCGGTGTAGCCCAGGGTGGGCACCAGAATCACGTCGGGCAGGACCTCGGGGCCGGCAACCGGTTCCTGGATGCCGTAGGGGCCGGCGCGCAGTTCGGCTTCGGGTGTCCAGGGCAGAAAGGCCAGCGGCGTGTTGCGTTCGCGCACCACCGGCAGCGCAACGGCTACGCCGTTTTCCACCCATTGCGACAGCAGCGGGCGCAGGTCGGGTTCATCGGCCATCGGCCAGAAAGCGGCCACCGTAGCAGGCGCCGGACGGCCGGCGCGGGCCGCTTCATCGCGGGCCACATTCAGCCACGTGAACAGGCGTGCCCGCATCAGCAAACCGCCACGGCTGCGCTGGTCTTCGGGCAGTTCGGCGCGCAGTTTCCGCAATCGCGTACGGTGCTGGACTGCGGTATCCTCTGGAGTATTTTGCGTAGTCATGCAGTGGCTGTGATGGGGGTGGAAATGTGGGCGAACGTGCTGTGGGCGAACGTGTTGGAATCAAGCATGCGGATGGCAGGCATGCGGCCGGCGAAGGCCGGGGCGCGCAAGGCCCGTGTATGACGGCAATTGAGGGACACGCCATGACGCAGATGCGATCGACTCAGATGCTGCCGGCTCAGACGCCGGTTGAAACGCCGCCGGGTCAAAAGCCACTGATTCAAACGCCGCAGATTCAAGAGCCGTCGATTCAACACCCGCAATCGCGAAGGTATCAGAAAACCGCCGGGAAATCCCCGCGTCACTCCCCCGCCCTGGACCCGCGCGCCGGCCTGCGCCGCTGGCTGCCGCTCCTGGCGCTGTTCACCGCCGCCTGTGCGCCGGTTGACGCGCAGCAGCGCAGCGCCGCGGTCAATCTTCAGCCTGCCGCCGCGGCCGCGCAGTCGCCGCAAGCCGCTCAACCCGTCATCGCCGTGCCGCCCGCCGTGCTAGCCGGCCTGCCGCCCACCGCCGACACGCCTGCGCTGGCCGCCGTGGTCGCCGCGCGCGAAGCCATGAATCGCAAGCAGTGGTCGGTGCTGGGCGCATTGGTGCCGCAGGCCAAGTCCGACACGCTCGGTATGTACCCCGAATACTGGCTGCTGCGCTATCAGCTGTGGACGCCGCCCGCCACCGGCCGGCCCACGGCCGAGCTGCAACGCTTCATCAGCAGCAATAGCGACGCCTACCTGGCCGACCGCCTGCGTGGCGACTGGCTGCTGGCCGCCGCCCGCAGTGGCGACTTCGACACCGTGCGCAAGCTGGCGCCGGTGAAGAACAGCAACGCCCAGATCGAATGCGCCATCCTGGACGCCAAACACATGACCGGCCAGCGCGCCACGGCTGCCCAAGCCCAGGCCGCCTTCGCGCCTGGGGGCGCGTGCTGGGCGCTGTATGACCAGCTGGTTGCCGACGGCATCCTGGGCTGGGATCAGCTGGAACCCCAGCTGCGCGACGCCATCGAGGCCGACAAGACGACAGACGCGCGCAAACTCGTGCAGTACATGTTCGAGGCGCGCGATCTGAAAACGTACGACGCCATGATGAAAGACCCCATGAAGTGGCTGACGCGGCAAGACCGCATGCCCGTGGGCCGAGATCGGAGAGCACACGTCTGAACTCCAGTCA
>CAJYKY010000077.1 GCA_913775005.1 uncultured Achromobacter sp. | reverse complement strand
GGGCCGGACGATGTCAGGCCTTCGTCATCAACTTCTTCCAGCCTTCCAGCCCCAGCTTGTTCATCGTGTCGATGTTCTTTTCATAGATCTCGGCCGCATCCGGAAACGACTCCACCGCGCGGTCGATGCTGTCTTCCCGCAGCAGATGCAGGATCGGGTACGGCGAGCGGTTTGTGTAGTTTTCGATGTCGTCCGGCTGCGTGTCGGCAAACTGAAACTGCGGATGGAAGGTCGCCACTTGCAGTTCGCCCACCAGGCGCATGCGCTTGAGCAGGCGGTCGGACAGGTCTTCGAAGTCGTTGAACTCCAGAAAGTCGTCCAGCGCGTCCGGCAGGATCAGCAAGGTGGTGTCGATTTGCTCGGGGTCGGCTTCAGCCAGCAGCGCGAGTTCGTCCTGCAAGTCGGTCAGGACGCCCTCGGCGTCGGTGGCGTCGCTGACCGCGAAGCGGATCTGGTCTTTGACCTGAACCGCCTTGGCGAAGGGACAGAGGTTCAGGCCGATAACGGCCTGGTTCAGCCAGTGGCGGGTTTCGGCCACCACGTTGGCGTAAGCGTCAGAGGTGGAAATCATGCCGGCATCGCCGCCATGGTTTGCGCCACTGCGGCGGTCAGCTTCTTGCCGTACGGCACGTGCAGGAATTCGTTCGGGCCATGAGCGTTGGACTTGGGGCCCAACACGCCGCAGACCATGAACTGCGCCTTGGGGAAGCCCTTTTGCAGAATGCTCATCAGCGGAATCGTGCCGCCCTGGCCGATGTAGCCGCAGGGTTGGCCGTAGTACTGCTGCGAGGCGGCGTCCAGCGCCTGGGTCAGCCATGGCACGGACGCGGGCGCGTTCCAGCCGGTGGCGGCGCCTTCGTTGGCCTTGAAGATCACCTTGGCGTTATAGGGCGCGTCGGCTTCCAGCAGGGCCTTGATTTCCTGCGAGGCGGCCACGGCGTCCACCAGCGGCGGCAGGCGCAGCGACAGCTTGAACGCGGTGCGCGGGCGCAGCACGTTGCCGGCGCTGGACAGCGGCGGCAGGCCTTCGGCGCCGGTCACCGACAGCGTCGGGCGCCAGGTGCGGTTCAACAGGGCTTGTTCGGGTTCCGTCGTCATCGGCAGCACAAAGCCGCCTTCGGCGCCGCAGCTCCAGGGGAAACGGCGCCACACTTCGTCGCCCAGGATGCGCGCGGTGGTGGCGACCTGTTCCACGCGTTCGGCGGGGATTTCGCAGTGCAGGCTTTGCGGCAGCAGACGGCCGGTGCCGCTGTCTTCCAGGCGGTCAAGCAGATGGCGCAGGATGCGGAACGAGGACGGCACCACGCCGCTGGAATCGCCCGAGTGCACGCCTTCGTCCAGCACTTGCACTTCCAGCGTGCCGGACACCATGCCGCGCAGCGACGTGGTCATCCAGAGCTGGTCGTAGTTGCCGGCGCCCGAATCCAGGCACACCACCAGCGCCACGTTGCCTAGGCGGTCGCGCAGCGCGTCCACGTACGGCAGCAGGTCGTAGCTGCCCGATTCTTCACAGGTTTCCACGATGCCCACGCAACGCGGACGCGGGATGCCCTGCTTGTCCAGCGCCATGATGGCGGTCAGCGAGGCGTAGACGGCATAGCCGTCGTCCGCGCCGCCCCGGCCGTAGAGCTTGCCGTCTTCGTACTTGGGCGTCCACGGGCCCAGGCCCGCGCGCCAGCCCGAGAATTCCGGCTGCTTGTCCAGGTGGCCGTACAGCAGCACGGTGTCGCCGTTGTCGCTACGGGTGGCGGGCGCGTCAAAGAAGATGACGGGCGTGCGGCCCGGCAAGCGCACCACTTCCAGCTTCAGGCCCGATACCTTCTGCGCTTCCACCCACGCTGCCGCGTCGCGCACCACGCGTTCAATGAACGCGTTCTTTTCCCAGTCGGCGTCAAAGGCCGGGCTCTTGGCGGGAATGGCGATGTAGTCGGTCAGCGCGGGAATGATTTCGTTGTCCCATTTGTCGTCGACAAATGCCTGGAGGGCTTTGGGGTCCAGGGTGGGCGGCAGGGCGTCTTCGGGGATACGTGCGTTCATGGCGCGGAATCCTGTGGGTGATGGTTGCGCGGGGTTGGCGTGGGGCTGACTTGTCATGCGCAGCGGCAGCGCCGGCGGAATTTTCTATTTTATGCCCGTGCGGGGCCAAGGGCAGCATTTGTCCCCGATTGTTCTGGCAAAGGATGAAAACGGTGGCGTCATCGGGCGGCGTAGGCTTCGATCCGGCTCCACACCTGGCGCGCCAGCAGCTTGGCGTTGTCTACCGACTGATACAGCCGGATCTCCATGTGGATGTCGTTGCGGGCGCTGTCGGCGCGCACCAGCCGGCCCGAGCGCAGATCGGCTTCAATCAGCGTGTGCGGCAGCCAGGCCAGGCCAAACCCCTGTTGGGCCATGGCGTGCAGCGCATCGGCCAGATCAGATTCGTACTGCGTCTGCAACAGCGGCACCATGCACAGCCCGCGCAGGCGGTCGTGCAGGATGCGGCCCAGCGACATGCTGTCGGCATACGCCAGGAACGGCACGGCCGGGTCCGACGCCAGCTTGGGCACGGCAAAACGCGGGTGGCGGCCGCCTTCGGACACCGGCGCGCTGACGGCCACCAGCTTGTCGGCCCCGACGCGGCGGCAGCGGTAGCCGGGGTTATCGATCTTGGCGTACAGCGGCTCGTGCGCATGGCACAGCAGGAAGTCGACCTCGCCGTCCGCCAGCATGTCCACGCCGTAATTCAGCGTGGTGGTGATCACCTTCAGTTGCAGCGACGGCATGCTTTGCTGCACTTTGGCCATCAGCCCCGGCAGCACCGAATGCGCCAGCGTCTTGCCCGAGGCGATGACGATCTTGCGGTTGCGCTCTTGCTCCGGTTTTTGCAGCGCCTGACGCGTGTCGCGCAGGATGTCCAGC
>CAJYKY010000076.1 GCA_913775005.1 uncultured Achromobacter sp. | reverse complement strand
GGCCAAACAAGCTCGGTTGATATAAATCATGGTGTGGAAAAGACGAGAGTTCGAGGATAGTGAATCTGATCTGACTTCGGAGGTAATGATGGATAAAACCATGAAGGCCGCAGTGGCGCGCGCGTTTGGCAAACCGCTTGCGATCGAAGAAGTCGAGGTGCCCCGCCCCGGTCCGGGCGAATTACTGGTCAAGATCGAAGCCTGCGGCGTATGCCACACCGATCTGCACGCCGTCGAAGGCGACTGGCCGGTCAAACCCAACCCGCCATTCATCCCCGGCCACGAAGGCGTAGGCCATGTCGTCGCTGTGGGCGCGGGTGTCACCCATGTGAAGGAAGGCGACCGGGTCGGCATCCCCTGGCTGTACTCCGCCTGCGGTCACTGCGAACACTGCCTGGGCGGCTGGGAAACGCTGTGCGAACAGCAACAGAACGCCGGGTATTCCGTCAATGGCGGTTTTGCGGAATACGCCTTGGCCGCCGCCGACTACGTGGGGCTGCTGCCCAAGAACGTGAGCTTTGTCGACATCGCGCCCGTGCTGTGCGCGGGCGTGACCGTCTACAAGGGCTTGAAGATGACCGACACGCGGCCCGGCAACTGGGTAGTGATTTCGGGCATCGGCGGGCTGGGCCACATGGCAGTGCAATACGCCAAGGCCATGGGGCTGAACGTGGCCGCCGTCGACATTGATGACGCCAAGCTGGATTTCGCGCGCCGCCTGGGCGCAGAAGTGACGGTCAACGCCAAGACCACCGACCCCGCCGCTTACCTGAAGCGTGAGATCGGCGGCGCGCACGGCGCGCTGATCACGGCGGTGTCGCCCAAGGCGTTCGAGCAGGCACTGGGCATGGTGCGCCGGGGCGGCACGATCGCGTTGAATGGATTGCCGCCCGGCGATTTTCCCTTGTCGATCTTCGACATGGTGCTCAACGGCGTCACCGTGCGCGGCTCCATCGTGGGATCGCGGCTGGACTTGCAGGAATCGTTGGAGTTTGCCGAAGCGGGCAAGGTCCACGCCACGGTCGCCACGGAACGGCTTGAAAACATCAACAGCGTGTTCGACCGCATGAAGCAAGGGCAGATCGAAGGCCGCATCGTGCTCGACTTCGCCTGAAGCGAAGCGCGGCGCGGCGTGTTCATCACGCCGCGCCGCGCGCGTCTTACTCGGGTTAGCGGATCAGGGCGTGATCTTCGTGCCCAGCACAGCCAGGAATTGGGCCAGCCAGGCCGGATGCGCGGGCCAAGCCGGCGCGGTTACCAGGTTGCCGTCGGTGTAGGCCTGGTCAATACCGATTTCGGCATAGGTGCCACCCGCCAGCCTGACCTCGGGTGCGCAAGCGGGGTACGCCGAGCACGTGCGCCCTTTCAGAATGCCGGCGGCGGCGAGGATCTGCGCGCCGTGGCAGACCGCGGCGATGGGTTTGCCGGCCTGGTCAAAGTAACGGACGATATCCAGCACTTTTTCATTCAGCCGCAGATACTCCGGCGCGCGGCCGCCGGGGATCACCAGGCCGTCATACGACGTGGGTTCGACGCGATCAAAGTCGTAGTTCAGCGCAAAGTTGTGACCCCGTTTTTCGCTGTAGGTCTGCGCGCCTTCGAAATCGTGGATCGACGTGGCGACGGTATCGCCCGCCTTCTTGTCCGGGCAGACCGCATGCACCGTGTGCCCCACCGCCAGCAGCGTCTGGAACGGCACCATGGTCTCGTAGTCTTCGGCGTAGTCGCCGACCAGCATCAACAGTCTTTTGCTCATGAATGTCTCCTTGAGAGGGGGATGAGGCGCCGGTTGCCGGCCCGGAATGCCGGGCGCCGGTTCTTGATGTTCTGACCATTGTGCCTGCGCAAGAATCCGGGCTGGTGGTAGCGGGATACCACCACTGCCGGGATGCCGCTACTGTTCCAGCGCCACCGTCACCGGTTTGGCGCCCAGCACGCTGACCAGCACCTTGGGATCGATACCGACGAGATACCCGCGCCGCCCGCCGTTGATGTAGACCACCGGATAATCCAGCACCTCGGCTTCCACCCAGACGGGCATTTTCTTGCGCGTGCCAAACGGCGACGTGCCGCCCACCTGATAGCCGGAATGGCGCTGTGCGACGTCGGGTTTGCACGGTTCCACGCGCTTGAGTCCCGCCTGGCGCGCCAGGTTCTTGGTGGACACTTCGCGGTCGCCATGCATGACCACGATCAGCGGCTTGGCGGCTTCATCTTCCATGACCAGCGTCTTGACGACAGCGTGCGGGTCCAGGCCCAGCTGGCGCGCGGCCTCGCCGGCGCCGCCGTGATCGACGTAATCGTAAGTGTGTTCCGTGTACGCCACCTTGTTCTGCTTCAGGAACTGCGTGGCCGGCGTTTCGGAAACGTGGCGGGCTTTGCTCATCGGAGTCAACCTCTAGGGTGATGCGCCGCGTGCAACGCCTTCAGGCGTTCGCGCGCGACATGGGTATAGATCTGCGTGGTGGAAATGTCGGCATGGCCCAGCAGCATCTGCACCACGCGCAGGTCCGCGCCGTGGTTGAGCAGGTGCGTGGCAAACGCGTGGCGCAACACATGCGGCGACAGCGGCGCATGGATATCGGCCAGCAAGGCGTATTTCTTGACCAGTTGCCAGAACGCCTGCCGCGTCATGGCTTCGGCGCGGCCGGTGATGAACAGCGCATCGCTTTGGCGCCCCGCCGCCAGCTCGGGACGTGCGGTCTTCAGATACTGATCGATCCAGTGCGCGGCTTCGGCGCCCAGCGGCACCAGGCGGTCTTTGCCGCCTTTGCCCAGCACCACGCGCACCACGCCTTCATTCAGGCTGACGTCCAGCGCGCGCACTCTGACCAGTTCCGACACGCGCAAGCCGGTGGCGTACAGCGTTTCCAGCATGGCGCGGTCGCGCAGGCCGCGCGGCTGGCCAAGATCAGGCGCGCGCAGCAAGGCATCCACCTGCGCTTCCGACAGCGTCTTGGGCAACCGGGGCGGCTGCTTGGCGGCGATCAGCGTCAGGCAGGGATCGCTGTCAGCGCGGTGTTCGCGCAGCGCCCAGGCGTAAAAGCGGCGCAAGGCGGCCAGCCGGCGGTTGGCGGTGGTGGCGCGCGTTTCTTCGTGGCGGAAGGCGAACCACGCTTCGATGTCCGCCTTGCCCGCGTCGGCCAGCGCCTTGGCCGGGCCGGCGGGCAAGGCACGGGTAGCGGCGGCTTCGCCGTAGCGGTCCGCCATTTCGCGGGCATAGGCGCCGGGGTCTTCCAGCCAGCGGGCAAAGCCGGTCAGGTCGCGCCGGTACGCGGCCAGCGTGTTGGCCGACAGGCCGTCTTCGAGCCAGACGGCGTCGATGAAGGCGTCGATATCGGCTTGGGATGCCAGGGGTTGGGAGGAAGCTGCCATGCAGGATTTCTCGATGTCGCGGTTCGGTGCAATGTTGCCTTGCTGCGGCGCCGGCCTAGCGTTCGCCCACGCCCGCCGCCGCCGACTTCAGCCACGATTCAAACAGCTTGAGCGCCTCGGAGCGCTCGCTGCGTTGCGGGTAGCCAAAGTAGTAGCCCTGGCTGACCGTCAGCGACTGCGGCACCGGCATCGTCAGCGTGCCTTGATCCAGCGCGGGTTGCGCCAGAAAGCGCGGCATCAGGCCCACGCCCAGCCCCGCCTGCACGGCCGCCATCACCATGGTGAACAGTTCATAACGCGGGCCGCCCGCTGCTTGCGGGCCATACAGATGCTGATTGGCGGCGTACCACTGACGCCAGGCGTCCGGCCGAGACGCCAGATGCAGGTGCGTCATGCCGGCCAGCGCGCCGCCGCCCGCGTGGTCGCCCTGCTGGGCTGCGCGCGCCAACTCGGGTGCGCATACCGGCACCAATTCCCGCTCGGGAAACAGCAGGCCGCCCTGGGTGCCCGGCCACAGGCCGTCGCCATGATAAAGCGCGCCATCGAAGGGCTGGTCCTTGAAC
>CAJYKY010000075.1 GCA_913775005.1 uncultured Achromobacter sp. | reverse complement strand
CGCAAGCTGTACAAGCGGGATCATCTTTACCAGGTGCTGGCCACGTTCGGCCTGCTGCTGTTTTCGAACGAAGCGGTCAGCCTGATCTTTGGCCGGCGGCCGCCGCTGGTGGGCATTCCGTCTTTTCTGGAAGGCGCGGTGACGCTGGCGCCGGGGTTCCAGTACCCGGTGATCCGGCTGTCGTTCATCGCGATCGGCGCGCTGGTGGCTGTGGGGCTGTGGTGGCTCGTGAACCGCACGCGTATCGGCATGTTGATCCGCGCTGGCGCTGACGACCGCGAGATGGTGGACGCCTTGGGGGTCGACATCCGCAAGCTCTACACGCTGGTGTTCGGCCTGGGTGCCTTGCTGTGCGGACTGGCGGGCGTGATGGCGGCGCCGCTCCTGGCCGTAGAGATCGGCATGGGTGAACGCATCTTGATCACCACCTTCGTCGTCATCGTGATCGGCGGCGTGGGGTCGGTGCGCGGCGCGCTGGCTGGCGCGCTGCTGGTGGGCATGGTCGACAGCCTGGGGCGGGCGTTTCTGCCGCAGCTGCTGTCCACGATGTTCTCGCCCGCGACGGCGGACCCGCTGGCCGCCGGCATGGCGTCGGCCAGTATCTATGTGTTGATGGCGATCGTGCTGATCGCCAAGCCCGGCGGCTTGTTCCCGGCGCGAGGATGATGATGGCAAAAACACTTTCCAATCGCGCGCGCT
This sequence comes from uncultured Achromobacter sp., assembly GCA_913775005.1. Lineage (GTDB taxonomy): Bacteria > Pseudomonadota > Gammaproteobacteria > Burkholderiales > Burkholderiaceae_B > Achromobacter. Next base: position 19,822 of record CAJYKY010000075.1, on the reverse strand, counting down.
GGGGCTTGGGCGGCCTGGTGGTGCTGATCCTGCTGCCCGCCGCGGCGCTGGCGTCCGGGTCGCCATTTCTGATCGGCGTGGTGACGCGGTTTCTGATTTATGGGCTGGCCGCCGTCAGCCTGGACCTGGTGATCGGCTACGGCGCCATGGTCAGCTTTGGCCATGCCATGTTCTTCGGACTGGGCGGTTACGCGGTGGGCATCATCGCGTTTCACACGGCCGAGGCTGGGCCGATCTTCGGCTGGGCGGGCAGCAATGCCGCGCTGGTCGTCTGGCCGATTGCGCTGGCGGTGTGCGCGTTGGCGGGCTGGGTGTTCGGCTACCTGGCACTGCGCACGCGGGGCGTGCAGTTCATCATGATCACGCTGGCGTTCGGGCAGATGGTGTATTTCATCCTGGTGTCCTTGCAGTTCTACGGCGGCGATGACGGGCTGATGATTCCTCAGCGCAACGTGTTGCCGGGCATCAATCTGGAAAGCCCGATGGTGTTTTATTACGTATGCCTGGCGCTGCTGACCGCGTGGACGCTGCTGTGTATCCGCGTCACCAACTCGCGCTTCGGCATGGTGTTGCAGGCGCTGCGCCAAAGCGAACGGCGCGCGCTGAACCTGGGCGTGGCGCCCACGCCGTACCGGCTGAGCGCCTTTGTGCTGTCGGCCGTGGGTACGGGGCTGGCGGGCGTGCTGTGGGCCAATTACGCCGGGCTGGTCACGCCGGACATGGCGGCCTGGACCAAGTCCGGCGAGCTCATGGCCATCGTGATCCTGGGCGGCGTGGGCACCTTGCTGGGGCCGATTGCCGGCGCGGCGGTGTTCCTGGGCCTGGAGCAGTTGCTGTCATCGCTGACCGAACACTGGCTGCTGTTCATGGGGCCGATTCTGGTGCTGGTGGTGCTGTGGGGCCAGAAGGGCCTGTTCGGGAAACTGCTGGAGACGCGTCATGCAGACTGAAGCGGCAACCAGCCTGTTGAGGCTGACGCAACTGCGCAAGGCGTTCGATGCGGTGGTGGCCACCAACGGCGTTGACCTGGATGTGCGCGCGGGCGAGATCCACGCCATCATCGGCCCCAACGGCGCGGGCAAGTCCACGCTGATTGCGCAGATATGCGGAGAGATCCGGCCCGACTCCGGCACGATCCATCTGGACGGGCGCGACGTGACGGCGCTACGCGCCTTCGAGCGCGCGCGGTTGGGGCTGGGTCGTTCGTTCCAGATCACCGAGCTGTGCCAGGAATACACCGCACTGGAAAACGTGATCCTGTCGCGCATGCTGAAAGATGGCCGGGCATTCGGCGCCTGGTCGGATCCGCGCCGCGACGAAGGGCTCAAGGCAGACGCCATGCAATGGCTCACGCACGTGGGCCTGGCCGACCGCCGTCACGTGCGCTCGGCAGACTTGGCGCACGGCGAAAAGCGCCAGCTGGAACTGGCGGTGGCGCTGGCGCGTTCGCCGCGCTTGTTGCTGCTGGACGAACCCATGGCGGGCATGGGCCCTGAGGAATCGGCGCGCATGACCCGCCTGCTTCAGGGCATGAAAGGGGACTACGGCATTCTGCTGGTCGAACACGATATGGACGCTGTATTCGCGCTGGCCGACCGCATCAGCGTGCTGGTCTACGGCCGCGTGGTGTTCAGCGGACCGCCCGACGAGGTGCGCCGCCATCCGGAGGTGCGTGCGGCCTATCTGGGAGAAGAACATGTTGAAGGTTGATGGCCTGACTGGCGGCTACGGGTCCAGCAAGGTCCTGTTCGGCATGTCGTTCGAAGCCAACGAAGGCGAGGTGATTTCGCTGATCGGCCGCAACGGCATGGGCAAGACCACCACGGTCAAGACGGTGATGGGCATGTTGCCCGCCACGGGCGGCGCGGTGCAGTTTCGCGGGCAGACGCTGGGCCGCTCGGCGCCCAGCACGGTGGCGCGGCTGGGCGTGGGGCTGGTGCCGGAAGGCCGGCGCGTGTTTGGCTCGCTGTCGGTGCAGGAAAACCTGGTGGCGACGTCGCGTGCAGCGCCTGGCGGGTGGGACCTGGACCGCGTCTACACGCTGTTTCCCCGCTTGCAGGAACGCCGCGCGCAGTCATCTCGCACCTTGTCTGGCGGCGAACAGCAGATGCTGGTGGTGGGCCGCGCCTTGATGACTAACCCCAAGCTGCTGATCCTGGACGAAGCCACGGAAGGGCTGGCGCCGCTTATCCGCCAGGAAATCTGGCGCTGCCTGCGCGCGCTCAAGGCCGAAGGCCAGACGATTCTGGTCATCGACAAGAACCTGCCGGAAATGGCGACGCTGGTGGATCGCCATTACATCGTCGACAAGGGCCGCGTGGCGTGGTCCGGCAAGCCGGCCGAATTGTCGGCCCAACCGGAATTGGCGCACCGGTATCTGGGTATTTAGCGACAAGCCGCGCAGGTAGAATGGGCGCGCTTGTGCGCGGATCGGCGGACATGCCGCTGACATCTGGAGAGCAAGTTGAAGCCAAGAATCAAAGCTTCCCGCCAGGACGATCCCGGATCGGACGGGAATGCCGAGGTGGAAGAAATCACGCTGTCGGAACAGGTGTATCGCCTGCTTCGGCGCGACATCATGAGTGGCGCCTTTGCGCCAGGGCAGTCGCTGCGGCTGGAATTGCTGAAGCAGCGTTACGGCAGCAGCTTTTCGCCCATCCGCGAAGCCTTGAACCGGCTGCGCAGCGAACGCATGGTGGTGAACACCACGTCGCGCGGCTTCAGCATTGCGCCCTTGTCGATCGACGAAATGTGGGACGCCTGTGAAACGCGCATCCTGATCGATTGCGATGCGTTGCGCCGGTCGCTCGCCAATGCCGATGACGCCTGGGAGACGCGGCTGGTGGGCGCGTATCACGCCCTGACGCTGGCCGCGCAGCGGGCGGGCGAGGCAACGCCGCCATCAGACGAACTGGAAGAACTGCTGGAAGCGCGCCACCTGGATTTCCACCATGCGCTGATCGGCGCGTGCCGCTCGCACTGGCTGCTGGACCTGTCCACGCAGCTGTACGCGCAGACTGAGCGCTATCGCCGCCCGGCGCGTGCCGGCGCCACAGCCTACGGACCCGAGCGCAACGTCGACGACGAGCATCGCCAGTTGCTGGACGCCGCCATCTCGCGCGATGCGGACCGCTCCGTGGCCATGTTGGCCGCCCATTACCGCAAGACCGCCCAATTCATCGAACGGATCATTTCACAGCCCGACACGCAGGCCAGACATGCATAACAGCGACATCGATCTTTTCTTTTCCACCATCGCCGAGCGCGAGGTGCAGTACAACGCAAGGGAATCGGTGGCGGACTTTGACGCCTGCGTGCGCCGCTACGCGGAGTCGTCAGCGCGGGTGCGTTCGCGCCGGCCGGGCGTGCTGGACTTGCGCTACGGCATGGGCCAGGACGAAAGGCTGGACTTGTTCCTTCCCGCGGCTTCCCACGCGGCGGCGCCGCTGTTCGTCTTTATCCACGGCGGCTACTGGCGTGCGCAGCGCAAGGAAGACGCGCCGGTCATGGCCGAAGCCTTCAACGCGGCGGGCGCGGCCGTCGCCACCTTGGAATACACGCTGGTGCCCGAGGCCACGTTGGCCGAAGTGGTGCGCGAGGTGCGCAGCGCCGTGGCATGGCTTTACCAGAACGTGGCGGCCTACGGCGTGGACCCGAACCGCATCTATGTGGGCGGCAGTTCGGCGGGCGGGCATCTGGCGGGCATGCTGGTCGCGCCCGGGTGGCCCGCGCGCTATGGCGTGCCCGACGATGTCATCAAGGGCACGCTGGCGCTGAGCGGCCTGTTCGACTTGCGGCCGTTGTGCGACATCCTGCCCAACACCTGGCTGCGCCTGACGCCGGAGCAGGCGGCGCATCAAAGCCCCATCTTCAATCTGCCGGAGCAGGCTGGGCCGATGCTGCTGGCCGTGGGCGGCCTGGAAACGCAGGGTTTCAAGAACCAGACGGCCGCGTTTGAGGCTGCATGGAATGGCGCTGGCCTGGCATCCACGCGCATCCCCACGCCGCATTGCAATCACTTCGATCTGGTCAATGAGCTTGAAGATCTGAACAGCGACCTGACCCGCGCCACCCTGGCGATGATGGGGCTGGCGGCGCGATAGGCAGCGGGGCGGCCGCGCGATCGCGTAAGCTTGCCCCTCATGGCAGACCTGAAACTTCTTGAAGACCTGATCGCGCTGGCGCGCACCGGCAGCTTTGTGCGCGCGGCCGAATTGCGTCACGTGACGCATCCTGCGTTCGGACGGCGCATCCGCGCGCTGGAAGCGTGGGCGGGCGCGCCGCTGGTCGAACGCCAGCATCTGCCCGTCACGCTCACCCCCGAAGGCGAGGCGCTGTTGAAAGCGGCCACGCAAGTGGTCGAGCAGATGGGGCTGGTGCGCCATCGCATCCGCAGTTCGGGCGCGGGCGGTGAGGCCGTGCTGCGCATCGCCACCGGCCGCAGCCTGGCGCGGACCTTGGTCGCGGACTGGATCGCCCGCTTGCGGCACCGCAACCCCAAAGTGTTGACCGAAGGCACGCAGGTGGAGCTGTCTACCGGCAAAGCGCAAGACCTGGTGGTGCGGCTGGAGCAGGGCAAGGTGGATCTGCTGTGCTGCTACGAACATCCAGCCTTGTCGGTGCCGCTCAGCCCTGCGCGCTATCGCTATATGACCTTGGCGACCGACAAGCTCGTGCCCGTCAGCCAGGTGGATACGCGCGGCCGCGCGCGCTACGCGCTGGTCGAAGGCGGGGCGGGGGTGCCGCTTATTACCTATACCGGCGGTCTGGCGATGGAACGCATCGTGGGCGACCGGCTGGAAACCACGCCCTATGCCCTGACGCCTTTCGTGCGCAGCGATTCTCTGGATGCCGCGCACGGCGCCGTCGCCAAAGGGGTGGGCGTGGCGTGGCTGCCGTGGTCGATGGTGGCGGCCGATTGCCGTCGCGGCGTGTTGGTGGCGCTTGGCGGGCGCAGCGAGGAAATCGCGTTCGAGGTGCGGCTGTACCGCCCGCGTGCCCGGCTGACGGATCTGGCGGAAGCTGCCTGGGAAGCAACGGCGAATCGTAAGGCGTAGCACGGATTAGCACCACGATGTGCCGTTTCGGCACGGGCCCGCCACCCGGCGCCCGCGAAAATACAGGGCTATACCTCCAACGAGACGGCTACGCCGTCCACCCCTCAGCACCCCAAGGAAGAAAATCATGAAGTCTGTTCTGCATCCGCTGCGTGCAGCGCTTGTTGCGTTCTGTGCCGCCTCGGCGTTGGCCGCCGCCCCTGCCGCCATGGCAGCCGACTACCCGTCCCGCAGTATTTCCCTGATCGTCGGCTACCCGGCCGGCGGCAGCCTGGACCTGACCGCGCGCCTGCTGGGTGAAGAACTGGGCAAGCGCCTGGGCCAGACCGTCGTCGTGGAAAACGTGGGCGGCGCGGGCGGCACCATTGGCGCGCAGCGCGTGGCGCGGGCCGCGCCCGACGGCTACACCATCTTCCTGGGCTCTACCAACGAAATGGTGATCGCCCGCATGATCAACACCGCTGTGAAATACGACAGCGCCAAGGACTTCACCGCGTTGGGCCTGGTGGCATCGCAGCCGATGCTGCTGGCCGCCAGCAAGAATTCGGGCGTGAAGACCGCAGCCGACTATCTGAACAAGCTGCGCGGCGCAGAGCCGGGCACGTTCAACTATGGTTCGTCCGGCGTGGGCACCACGTTGCATCTGGCAGGCGAGATGATCAACCAGGCCACCGCTACGCGCGCCGAACACGTGCCGTATCGCGGCGTGTCGCCGCTGGTCACCGACTTGATGAGCGGGCAGCTGGACTACGGCATGCTGGTGCTGTCCTCGGGTCTGCCGCAAGTGCGTAGCGGCAACATCGTGGCGTTGGGCCTGACCGAGAACAAGCGTTCGCCGGCCGCGCCGGAAATCGCGCCCTTGGCCGCCACGCCGGGTTTTGAATCCGTCGACATCAACCTGTGGTTCGCACTGTATGGCCCCGCCGGCCTGCCTGAGCCCGTTGTCACCAAGCTGCGCTCGGTGCTGGACGAAACGCTGAAGTCCGAGCCCTTCCGCAACAAGATGCAGGAAGCGGGTGGCGAAGTGGCCAAGCCGGGCGTGGACATGGTGGCGTATCAGGCCGAAGAGACGAAGAAGTACGGCGCGCTGGTGAAGGCCGCCAAGATCGAGGCGCAATAAGCGACGCGCGGTTAGCGGCGCGCGGCCAGCAGTGCCACGGCGCGCATTGCAGCGCGCCGGTCATCACCCCTTTTGCAGCAGGCAACACAGCGGATCACCCCATGGAATTTAAGCTCCCCGTTCCCGACATCACCGCCGAGCGCATCGGCAACACCGACACGCCGGGCGTGTGGCATTTTGATTCCGGCGTGCCGGGGCGCGCGCTCATGGTGTCCGCGCTGGTGCACGGCAACGAGCTGTGCGGCGCGTGGGCCTTGAAGGATCTGCTGGCAGCCGGCGTCAAGCCGCGCCGGGGCAGCCTGACGCTGGCCTTCTGCAATCTGGCGGCGTTCGACCGCTTCGATCACGCCAATCACGACGCCTCGCGCTTCGTGGCCGAAGACATGAATCGCGTGTGGAGCGCCGAGCGGCTGGACAACCCCACCACGCCTGACCGCCAGCGCGGCGCGGCGCTGCGCCCGTGGGTGCGCCGCGCGGACTGGTTGCTGGACCTGCATTCCATGCATGAGCCGGGCGCGCCGCTGTTGCTGACGGGTGTCTTGCCGCGCAACATCGCGCTGGCGCGACGCTTGAAGGCGCCGCAACACGTGATCGTGGATGCGGGCCACAAGGATGGCGTGCGCATGCGCGACTTCGAACACTTTGGCGACCCCGCCCGCGAAGACGCCTGCGCGCTGCTGATCGAATGCGGCTTTCATGGCGAACTGGCGGCACGCGACGTAGCGCGCGACATGGTGGCGCGCATGTTGATCGAGTCGGGCGTGGTGGACGCGTCGGATATTCCGGCGGGCTGGTTGATGCCCGATCCGCAAGCACAACGCGTGCTGGAAGTGACGAACGCGGTGGTGGCGCCGTCCATGGACGTGCAGTTTGCACAAGGCTGGACGGGGCTGGAAACGCTGGAGCAGGCCGGTTCGGTGATTGGCTGGGCCGATGGCCAAGCCATCGTGACCCCGTACGATCACTGCACGCTGATCATGCCGTCGTTGCGGCAATTGAAACCTGGCGTGACGGTGGTGCGCCTGGCGCGCGACTACGCAGGCTGAGAGCGGGGCGGGCTGCACGCCCGCCACCCTGCTTACTTCTGCGGGGTATAGCGCAGCTCGTCCAGCTGATAACCTTGCGCCGTGGCGGCGGCAAGCGCCTTGTCCAATTCTTCCTTGGGCAACTGCGGCGAGCGCGACAGAATCCACAGGTACTTGCGATCAGGCGTGCCGACCACGGCCCAGCGGTATTCCGGATCCAGGCCGATTACCCAGTAGTCGCCCTTGAAGGGCTTAACGAACGTGACTTCCAGCTTGGCATTGTTGCTGCCTTCCACGACGGTGGCCGTGCCCGATGCGGAATCGATATCCCCATCCTTGGTGCGGCAGCGGTTATTGACGCCAATGGTGCCGTCGGGATGCGCCGTGTATTCCGCCGTGGTGTCCCCAACGCAATTGCGTTGGAAGAACATGGGGAAATTCGCAATCTCGTACCACATGCCGGCGTAGCGTTTCAGGTCAACGGATTCCACGGTCTGCATGGCGGGCGGCGCGGCATGGGCGATTCCCGCCATGCTGGCAGCCAAGGCCAGCAAGAGTGTTGCAGTGCGGCGCATGGGTAAAACCTCCTGAGTGACAGACGTGGTTGGCGGTGCCAGGCAGACCGGCGCCGCCAACCAAAACCCTAACAATACGCCTTATTTGCGCGGCGGCTTCAGCGCCTCGTGGTAGCGAGCCACGTAGGTGTCGAAATCGACCGTGTCCGATTGCTCCAGGCGCTGCTGCTCTGCCGTGGATTGCGCAGCCGCTTGTTCGTAGGCAGCGGCCACGTCGGCGGGCAAGGCTTGCGCGCGCAGCGCGTCGGCGTGTTGGCGGCTTTGTTGCAGCGAGTAGTCATGGAACGACAAGCCGCTTTGCGTCAACGAATCCAGCAGGCGCGCCGATGGCGTGGTGTCGGGCGCGTCGAGCTTGGCGCGTTGCGCAGCCAGTGCTTTTGCGTAGGCATCGCCGCCCAGCGCGGAGTCGAACAGCGCCGCGTACGGCGCGATCTGGTCCAGCAGTTCATGGCCCCATTGCGACAGCGCCACCGGCTGGCCTTCACGATCCAGCATCAGGCCGGGTTTGCGGCCTTCTTTGACGACGGTCGAGAAGTTGTCGGCGCTGCGCTGGCAATAGCCATTGGCCGGGAAGAACGGGCTGTCGGACGCGGTGCAGAACAGCAGGAACGCGTCGACAAAGCGGCTGGTGTCGGCGTCGATGCCCACGGGCGAATTCGGGTCGATGTCCAGGCAGCGCACTTCCACATACTGCACGCCACGTTCGGCCAGGGCGGTGATGGGGCGTTCGCAGCGGCCAGTCGCGCGCTTGGGGCGGATGCTGGAGTAGTACTCGTTTTCGATCTGCAGCACGTTGGTGTTGAGCTGGATCCATTCGCCGTTGCGATGCGTGCCCAGCTTCTGGTAGTCAGGCCAGGGTTGGGTCACAGCGTCGTACAGGCGGCCCAGGAACGTGTCCAGGTCGTTGTAGCAAAGCTTGAGCTGCGACTGCGCCTTGTTCTGGTAGCCCAGGTCGCTCATGCGCAGGCTGGTCGCGTGCGGCAGGTAGAGCGTGTGATCGCCCAGGCGGTGCAGCGGGTGATCGTGGCCACGCAGGAAGTCGCTGGCCAGCGCGGGCGCCGCGCCGAACAGATACATCAGCAACCAGGAATAGCGGGTGAAGTTCCGGATCAGCCCGATGTAGCCGCGCGAACGCCGGTCTTGTACCGAGCCGGGCTGCGTGTCCAGCACCGACCACAAGTCTTCCGTCAGCGAAAAGTTGTAGTGCACCCCGGCGATGCATTGCATCGTCTTGCCATAGCGCTCGGCCAGGCCGCGGCGATACACATGCTTGAGCATGCCGGTGTTCGACTTGCCGTACCAGGCGATGGGGATGTCTGCCTCGGGCGGCAACGTGGCCGGCATGGACTGATTCCAGATCAGTTCATGGTCCAGCACGCTGTAGACGTGGCGGTGAGTGTTGGTCAGTTCGGCCAGCAGCGCGTCCACATCGGTATGCGTGCCGGTGATCAGTTCGAGCAGCGATTCGGAATAGTCGGTCGTGACGTGCTCGTTGGTCAGCGCCGAACCCAGGCCAGCGGGGTGCGGGGTGCGCGACAGGATGCCCTGTTCGTCCACGCGCAGGCCTTCTTTTTCAATGCCTCGCAGCGTCTGGGTCAGCAGCGAGCGGTTGGCCTCTAGACGGGAGAGGCGGTTGGCGGCGGTATCAGTCACGGATTCTTCTCGTTTGGGTCTGTCGCGGGATTTTACGGGCTGCCGGCCTCCTGTGCCGAGGGAGCCAGTACAGGGCGCAGGGGCAATGCCTGCGCCGTGCGCGTCAGCCATTCATCCAGGTCAGCATAAACCGGGTCGGAAATAGGGGCCGTTTCATTGAAGATTTCGTGCCAGGCGGTGTCGTACCAGCGCAAAGTCAGCAATTCGGCCGGGGCGCGCTGGGCGAATTGGCGGCTGCCTTCGGCGGCGACGATGGAGTCATCGCCCGCTACCATCAGCAGCGTGCGACAGGGCAGGCGGCCGGCTTCGCGCAGCGCTTCCTGGCCGGCTTCATCCACAAAACGGGCCAGCCGGCCCGTCATGCGGCGCCGCACGAGCGGGTCGGACCGGTAGGCTTTGACGACAGCCCGGTCGTGCGAAATACGGGCGGGCGCCAGGCCGTGCGGCACGCGCAGGTCGGGCGCATGCAGCGACATCCAGGTGAGCGTGCGGCGCACCCACAGTGGCACGTTGACGACAAACGGCGGGGAGCTGAGCGCCAGCGCTTCCAGTTCGGCCAGCCCCCGCAGCGCGATACGCACCGCCACCAGCGCGCCCAGGCTATGGGCCAGCAGGATGGGCGGGCGGCCCTGAGCCTGGGTCCAGGCGGCCAGGCGTTCGACCGCGTCGGTGACCAGATCTTCCTGGTGGGTCAGCGTGGCGGGGGCGCCGCCCGAGCGGCCGTGGCCACGGTGGTCGTGCGCGCCTACCGTCCAGCCGCGCGCGGACAGCCAGCGCGCCAGCCGGTCATAGCGCCCGGCGTGTTCGCTCAGCCCATGCAACACGTAGATGCTGGGGGTGCCGGCGCCGGCTAGCGGTGACGGCACATTGGGAGCGGCAGGCCAAAGATAATTGGCCAGGAGCGTGCCGTCAGGCGCGGGGGTGGTCGAAATCGGCGACAATTTCCGGATTCCTCGAAATGAATAAGCCGTCTCCGGCTACGGGTAATGACGATTTCATCGCTGTTTCGTTTCATGTTCAAGAAAACCGGCGTCATCGTAGGGTTGGCGCTGCTGATGGCCGCCTGCTCGCCCCGTTACAACTGGCGCGAAGTAGATGTGGCCGACGGCTATGTGCGCGCGGCCTTCCCCGACAGGGTGTTTACCGAGACGCGGGATTTGCCGCTGGATACCCATACCTTGCGTTTTACTCTGGCTACGGCCACTGTGGGTGAAGCTGTGTTCGCGGTTGGCTCGGCGCCGCTGCCTGCCGACATTGCGGCGGACCCGGTCGCCCGGCAGGCGTTGGGCATGGCGCTGATGTATTCGCTGTACGCCAATATGCAAGCCCCCCCGCCGGCGACTTGGCCCGACTATGGGCAAGACATCGAAGTGCGGGGCAAGGCCATGGGCAAGCCGGGTTGGTTGCAGGCCAGGGTCTGGGTGACCGACACGATGCTGATTGAAGCGGTTGCGGCAGGCACCGAGGAAAGCCTGCCTGCCGAACGCGCGCGGGAATTTCTGCGATCGGTTGTGGTGAACCCTGCCAAACCGGCAGGCGCCGCCACCCCCGCTAAGCCTTGAAATCCTTGAACAGGTCTTGCCGCAGTGCGGCCGCCACGGCGGCCCGGCGGCCCCGGACGCCCAGCTTGGCGCACGCGTTGCGCAGGTGGAAGTTCACGGTGCTTTCGCTGACACCCAGGATGCTGCCGGTTTCCCAGCTGGTCTTGCCGGCTGATGACCAATACAGGCACTCGGTTTCGCGGTTCGACAAAGGTTTGGGCGGCGGCGGCCCGACGAAACCCCCTTCCGGCGAGGCAGGCGGGGCCGGAGCCTGTTTAGGCAGGGTCGGCCAGAAGTCGGGCAGGTCGGGATACTGGTGGTTTCGGAACGAGGATAGCGGTCGATTGGCGGACATGGTGGCTGGGGGCAGGGCGCCCTGTAAGTGACAAGTTGCTCCATGCTGCTGCCCGCTACGCGCGGGGGCAAGCATTGATGCCTTTGCGCATTGATCTCTCTATCTCTCACGGAATAGTCGTATGTTGGCCATCGCTCAGTTCTACCTGTCAGCCCTTGTGCTGATGCTGCCTTTGCTGTCCTGCGTGGGCATCGGCGTGTGGTGGGGCAAGCGCGATATTCCCTTTGGCGGCGCGTTCATCACGACCTTGGTCACGTCCGTCACCACGCCCGCTTTGGTCTTCCACACGTTTGTCACCACCCATCTTGATGACCGCGCGCTGGCCGACGTGGCCGCAGCAACGCTGTTGGCCTTGCTGCTGTGCGCGCTGGTCGGCGCCTTGCTGCTCAAGCTGTGCAAGCTGCCTGTGCGCACGCTGTTGCCCACCGCCTTCCTGCCCAACGCAGGCAACCTGGGCCTGCCGATTTCGCAAATGGCGTTTGGCGACGCGGGCCTGTCCGTGGCCGTCGCGTTCTTCGCCGTGAATTCCTTCGTGATGCACACCATCGCCGTGCGGCTGCTGCCCGGCGTGAACACCAAGGGCAGCTGGAAAAGCCCCATTTTGCTGGCGTCCGTGGTGGCAGTCGCGATGCGCATGCTGCACATCCCCGTTCCGGAATGGCTGATCGAAACGGCGCGCATGCTGGGGGCGGTGACGGTCCCGCTGATGTTGCTGAGCCTGGGCCACGCGCTGGCGCTGATTCCATCCAACGGCTTGCGCGACGGCGCCAAGGTCGGCGCCATCCGGCTGGTGGTGGGATTGGCGGCCGGCCTGGCCGTCGTGTGGGCGCTGGACCTGGAACCGGTGCTGGCGGGGGCGCTGACCTTGCAGATGGCAATGCCCTGCGCCGTCGTTAGCTACATGTACGCCAAGCGCTACACGCCGCTGGGCGACACGGCGGCCGGCGCGGTGCTGGTATCGACCGTGGTGTTCCTGTTGTTGGCGCCGCTGATGCTGTGGTTCACCAAAGGGGTGTAGCCGCCCCGGCCCAAATCAAACCGCCCCGGCCATCTCCCGCAACTGCGTCATCAGCGCATCCGGGATGTCTACCCCATGCTTGATGGCTTCGTCGCGCAGCTTGCGGCGGCGGTCGCCCGGCAGGCGCACGCCGTCATCTTCCAGCATGGCATCCACCAGCGTTTCCACCCGTTCCAGGTATGCGTTGTTGCCCGCCAGCGCGCCGGGGTCAATTGCCAAAAACGCCTGGCCCAGCTTTGCGGGGCCACCCGCATCGACAAAGAAGGATTCGGTTTCGAAGCCAAAATGCGCGCCGGTCAGGGCCGAAGCCAGCAGTTCGATGATCAGCGCCAGCATGGCACCCTTGACGCCGCCAGCGGGCAGCATGCTGCCTGCGAGACCCGCCTTGGGATCGGTGGTAGGTTGACCGTCGGCGTCCAGCGCCCAGCCCAGCGGAATGGGCTGGTTGTCGCGCGCAGCGATCATCAGCTTGCCGCGCGCCACCTGCGACAAGGACAGGTCGATGACCAGGCGCGCCCCGTTGCGGCGGGGAAAGATCGCGGCGATGGGGTTGGTGCCGAACAGCGGCCGCTTGCCGCCCCAGGCCGGCATGGCGGCGGGCGAATTGCTTAGCGTCAAGGCCACCAGACCCGCGTCCGCCAAGGCTTCCAGGTGATAGGCGGCCTCGCCGAAATGGTGGCTGTTGGCCACGCCGATGAAGGCAACGCCATGTTCGCGGGCGCGCAGGGCAGCCTGTTCGACCGCCAGGGCGCAGGCGGGAAAGGCCAGGCCTGAGCCCGCGTCGATCAAGGCCGCGCCGCCGCGTTCGTGCACGATGCGCGGCTCGGCCGACCCGATGGCGCGGCCCGCGCGCAGGTGGCCTGCGTAGAACGGCACGCGCGACAGACCGTGGGAGCTGATGCCCTGGCTTTCGGCAAAAACCAGCGCGCGTGCGGTGCTGACGGCCATGGCGGGGTTGGCGCCGGCGGCGGCCAATGCGGCCGCCGCCAGGTGTTGAAGTTCGTCCAGATAGATGTGAGCCATATCTTTCCTGTCAGAAGGCGCGCGCCGCGCATCGGGACGGGGCGCCGCCGGTAAACGCTATTGTCACACCGGCAACCCGCTTGGAGCGCAGCGGCCAAGCAGTGCTAGAATTCTTTCCGCTGCACCTTGGTGCAGCATCCTATTTCGGCGCCGATTTGCCTGATCCGCTTGCGGGCGCCTTCCAATAAATCCAGCTAAAGAGGTCCGTATGACCACTCCTGCCCAACATTTGGCCGGCGCCATTACCGCTGGCCCGGCCACTGATCCGGCCAGCGGGTTCGTTCCCGCCGCCGTCACCTCGTCCGACGCCGCTGATCCCGGTTCTGTCGGTCTGGTCGCCCCTACCTTCATCCGCTTCGATGAACCGCTGCCTTTGCTCAGCGGCCAGTCGCTTGCCGCCTACGAACTGGCCGTTGAAACCTACGGCACGCTCAACGCGCAGCGCACCAACGCGGTCCTGATCTGCCACGCGCTCAATGCCTCGCACCATGTGGCGGGGCAGGCGGCAGACAATCCCACGGACGTGGGCTGGTGGGACAACATGGTGGGTCCCGGCAAGCCGGTGGACACCAACATCTTCTTCGTCATCGGCGTCAACAACCTGGGCTCGTGCTTCGGCTCGACCGGCCCGGCCAGCATCAACCCGGAAACCGGCAAACCCTGGGGCGCCGCGTTCCCGGTGCTGACCGTCGAAGACTGGGTGCGCGCGCAAGCCCGCGTGGCCGACCATTTCGGCATTGACCGCTTCGCCGCCGTGATGGGCGGATCGCTGGGCGGCATGCAGGCGCTCAGCTGGGCCATCACCTTGCCTGACCGTGTGGCCAACTGCGTGGTGATTGCCAGCACGCCGCGCCTGTCGGCACAGAACATCGGCTTTAACGAAGTCGCGCGCCGCGCCATCATCACCGACCCGGACTTTCACGGCGGCGACTACTACGCGCAAGACACCGTGCCGCGCCGCGGCCTGTCGGTGGCGCGCATGATCGGGCACATCACGTATTTGTCCGACGATGACATGGCTGAAAAATTCGGCCGCGCCCAGCGTGCGCCGGCCGAGAACGGCGCGTATCACTACGGCTACGACGTCGAGTTTGAAGTGGAGTCGTACCTGCGTTATCAGGGCGAGAAGTTCACACGCTATTTCGACGCCAACACCTATCTGCTGATCACGCGCGCGCTGGATTATTTCGACCCCGCCCGCACTACCGGCGGCGACCTGGCGCGCGCGCTGGCGCCGGCCAAGGCAGACTTCCTGCTGGTGTCGTTTTCCACTGACTGGCGCTTTCCGCCCGAGCGCTCGCGCGAAATCGTGCGGGCATTGTTGAAGAACGCCAGCCCTGTCACCTACGCCGAAATCGACGCGCCGCATGGGCACGACGCCTTCCTGCTGGAAGACGCGCGCTACCATGCCGTGGTTCGTGGCTACTACGAACGCATCGCGCGCGAGCTGGGGCTGGCGGGCGATGCCGCCTTGACCGAAGGATGTTCCGAATGACTCCTGTGACTCCCCGCTATGCCCATAGCGCGTTGCGGCCTGACCTGGCGCGCATCGCCGGCTGGATCGAGCCCGGCAGCCGCGTGCTGGACCTGGGCTGTGGCGACGGCGCGCTGCTGGCGCACCTGCGCGATCACCGTCAGGTGCGCGGCGCGGGCGTGGAACTGGACGACACCTGCGTCATCGCTTGCGTGAAGCGCGGCGTGGAAGTCATCCAGCAGAACCTGGAAGACGGCCTGGCGCTGTTTGACGACAAGCAGTTCGATACCGTCGTGCTGTCGCAGACCTTGCAGTCCATGCATCGCACCGAACACATCCTGCGCGAGATGGCGCGCGTGGCGCGCCACGGCATCGTGTCGTTTCCCAACTTCGGCTATTGGCCGCATGGCTGGGCGATTCTGCGCGGCCGCATGCCGGTCACGGGCCAGATGCCGTACCAGTGGTACAACACGCCGAACATCCACCTGTGCACGCTGCGCGACTTTGAACAGCTGGCCGACGAACTGAAGCTGCGCATTCTTGAACGCGCCACGTTCAACGAAGGCCACGAGGTCAAGCTCTTCCCCAGCTGGCGCAGCACGCTGGCGGTGTACCGCTTCGCGACCCCCTGACATTCAGACACCGATCCTCCTGACGGCGCGGGCGAACAGGCCCTAAAATGCCGCAAGCCCGCGGCGCCACGCGTGCTGCGCGGTGCTGGCGCATCGCTGGTTGCGCCGCGCCGGCGCGTTTCAGGAGACCGTCATTACCGCTGTATCCAACGTCTACACCAGCCCCCGCGTGGCCCCCCTGCTGGTCCTGGGCTTTGCCAGCGGCCTGCCGTTGGCGCTGACCGGCGGCACCTTGCAGGCCTGGGCCACCGTGGAAGGCGTGCCGCTCCAGGAAATCGGTTTCCTGACGCTGGTGGGCACGGCCTACACCCTCAAGTTCCTCTGGGCTCCCTTCATTGATCGCTACGTGCCGCCGCTGTTGGGCCGGCGGCGCGGCTGGATGCTCGTCACGCAAGTCCTGCTGGGCATCGCCATCATGCTGATGGGGTTGATGTCGCCATCGTCGGCGCTGATGCCCTTGGCGTTGCTGGCCGTGGCCGTGGCGTTTCTGTCCGCCACGCAGGACATCGCATTCGATGCCTATTGCACGGACGTATTGCGCAAGGAGGAACGCGGCGCCGGCGTTGCCTTGAAGGTCATGGGCTACCGGCTCGCCATGATTGCGTCGGGCGGCCTGGCGCTGATCATGGCGGACCAGTGGATCGGCTGGGGCAACATGTATGTGGTGATGGGCGGGTTGATGCTGCTGTGCGTGCTGGCCACCTTGTGGGCGCCCGAACCCGAGCATGTAGCCCGCGCGCCGCGCAATCTCGGGCAAGCCGTGGGCGAACCCTTGGTGGAATTCTTCTCGCGTCCCGGCGCCATCGCCATCCTGCTGCTGATCGTGCTGTACAAGCTGGGCGACGCCTTCGCGGGCGCCTTGTCCACCACGTTCCTGATCCGCGGCGCGGGTTTTACGCCTACCGAAGTCGGCACTGTGAACAAGGTGCTGGGCCTGGCGGCCACCATCGTGGGCGCGCTGGCCGGCGGCACGTTGATGTCGCGGTGGGGCTTGTACCGGTCCTTGATGGCGTTCGGGTTGTTGCAGGCGGTGTCGAATCTGGCGTATTGGCTGATCGCCGTCAGCCCGAAAAATCTGTGGCTGATGGCCACGGGCGTGGGCATTGAAAACCTGTGCGGCGGGCTGGGCACCGCGTCATTCGTGGGCCTGTTGATGGCCCTGTGCCGCCAGCGGTTTTCGGCGACGCAGTTTGCGTTGTTGTCGGCGTTGTCGGCGGTGGGGCGCACCTATCTGGCCGGGCCGCTGACCCCGCCCCTGGTCGCGTATCTGGACTGGCCGGGGTTCTTCCTGTTGACGGTGGTGATCGCGGTGCCGGGGCTGATGCTGTTGAAGATGCTGCGCGGCCCCATCGAGACCATGGAAAAGCAGGGCGACGAGGCGTGATGAAAAAAGGCGGCGCATCGTGCGCCGCCTGGTTCATGGACCACGCCGCAAGGCGTGATGCGTGTCCCCGCCGTCAGGCGTGAAGGTTCAGCCCTCGTCGTCGTTCAGCCGCACGATCAGCACATCGCTAGGCAGGGATTCCAGCAAGCGTTCGGCCACGCTGCCGATCGCGGTGCGCAGAATGCCGGTGCGGCCATGCGTACCCGTCACGACCAGATCCGAACGGTGGTTGAAGGAATACTCCGACAGCACAGTTTCGGGCTGGCCCGGTTCCAGCACGATCTTGGGCGGCGTCAGGCTCGCCAGTTCCGGCGTTGCCGCCATGAATTCGCGCGCGCTCTGTTCGGCGCCATGGTAGAAGCTGCGCGTGATGGCGTCGTCGGGCACGCTCTTGCCCTGGAACGGCACATCGTAGGCATGGAACAGCGTCAGGTTGGCGTTGGGCACCAGTTGCAGCGCTGCCCGCAACGCCTGGCGCGAACCTGCCGAAAAGTCCGTCGCAACCAGCACGTCTCGATACGGCTTGCGCGGACGCGTCTTGACCACCAGCACCGGTTGGCGCGCCTGGCGAGCCAGCTTTTCCACCGTGGTGCCCAGCAACAGCCGGCCCAGCGTTTCGTCGCGGGCGATGCCGGTGACGATCAGCGAGCAGCCATAGCTATCAGCGGTTTCCATGATGCGCGCCAGCGGGTCGCCCGACACCACCACGACTTCTGTGGGGACGTCGGCAGCCGCCAGGTCTTCGGCCAGTTCGCGTTCGGCCAGCGCCTTGTGGTCGGTGGACAGGCGGCGCCAGACCGGCGTGGTCAGGCGCGCGGTCGTGGCATGGCTTTCCATGACGTGCAGGACGATCAGCTTGGTGTTCAGTTCCTTGGTGAGTTGCAGTGCACGATCCAAGGCGCGGTCCCCGCGCGCGCTCAGATCCGTCGCCAAAAGGATGGGTCCAGTTTGCTGTGTCATACGTTCTCCCGGTTGTGGCCAGGTTGGCGGCTCCCGCGTCCGCGTCAGCTGGCCCGTACCGCCCTGTCAGGGCATATTCCCATTGTCTCGCCGCAGCGCGAGCGGGGAATTGATCGATGTCAACGCACAAAACAGCGTAAGGGATGAGGCCGGGGCAGGCAATGCCGGCTTGCTCAAGGTCAGCCGCGCCTGCCTCAATACAATGTGGGGTCCACGCGCCCCGGGCGCCGGTTTTCCGCCCGCTGTCCGTGGCCCCATTTCTGTTGTCTTATCCGGTTGTGCCCATGTTCTCCGAACTCTCTCCCGCCTTGCTGCACACGCTGTATCTGGTTGCCATCGTGGCCGAAGCGATGACGGCGGCGCTGTCGGCCGGCCGCCGCGACATGGATTGGATGGGCGTGTGCATCATTGCCTGCGTGACGGCGCTGGGCGGCGGGTCATTGCGCGACGTGCTGCTGGGCCATTACCCGCTGACCTGGGTCGTCCACCCCGAATACCTGTGGATGACGGGCGGTGCGGCCATCCTGACCGCCCTGATCGCGCCGGTAATGCGGCGTCTGCGCAGCGTGTTCCTGCTGGCCGACGCGCTGGGTCTGGTGGCGTTCACGGTGATCGGCTGCCAGGTGGCGCAGATGATGCAGTTGCCCGTTACGGTGGTGCTGATCAGCGGCATGATCACGGGCTGCGCGGGCGGCGTGCTGCGCGACGTGCTGTGCAACGAGGTGCCGCTGCTGTTCCGCAAAGAGCTTTACGCCAGCGTGTCGGTGCTGACTGGCGCCTTGTACCTGGGCGGCCAGTCGCTGGGTCTGTCGGCCAATGCCGCCGTGCCGCTGGCACTGGCGGTGGGCTTGGCGATGCGTCTGTTGGCCTTGCGCTTTAACTGGCAGATGCCCAAGTTCGTGTATCGCGACGACTGGGATTAAGCGCCGGGGCTCGGCCGCTAGCGAGCGGTTCTGACGCTGTGCAACAGATTTTTATTTGTGTTTCAAGAGATTTCTAGTATCTTCTCGGTGTCTCAACCCTGCCTCGTGCAGCACAAGGGGAGCCGATTGGACGTTAAAGCGCCCGCCACGATTCCATATTTCCTACAGGAACAGATTCGTGAGTTGATAGTGGATGGCACCATCCAGCCTGGGCAGCCATTGCGAGAGCAAGAACTAGAGCAGCGTTTCGGCACCAGCCGCAGCCCCATCCGGGAAGCGCTGCGCCTGCTGGAACTGAGCGGGCTGGTTACGCATATCCAACGCAAGGGCTTTCGGGTCACGCTGTATACCGAAACGCAGATCCGCCATCTGTACATGTTGCGTGCGGAGCTGGAAGCCTATTGCCTGCGCCAGTTGGCCGACGTGGCCGACCTGGCGCCGCTGGTGGCAGAACTGCGCAGCTATGACGAGGCCATTGCCGTGGCGATGGGCAAGCGCGACATCCGCGCCAGTATCGCGGCGTGCTGCGAGTTCTATCTAGCCAGCGCGCGCTATACCGGCAACACGCCGCTGGCGAACATGCTGAGCAAGCTGTATGAACAGGTCGAGCCGTTGCGTTTCCTGCTGGCCCGCCGGACCATCGAAATCAACAATATCCAGACCTACACGCAGGGCATCACGCAAGCCTTGGCAGCGCGCGATTTCGACGGCGCGGCCGGGCTGACGCGCAGCTACGTGCTGGAAGTGCTGCCCGGCATCTTGCAGGCCTACCGCGATGCGGCTGCGCCTGCCTCCGGTCAAGATACGCCGGCGCGTTATAGCCGGCACTAAGACTGGACGGCGGCGGCGCGGCTCAGGGGACTCAGCCGGGATTTGCGCTGAGGCTCCCTCGCGTCGCAGCCCGATCAAGCCGGCATCAGCCCCGATCTGGCGTACGAACTTCGATGCCTGCCGCTTCCAGCGCCTTGCGGATGCCGTTGGCGAACAGCACCGCGTTGGGCTGGTCGCCGTGGATGCACAGCGTGTCAGCCTGCACCAGGTCGGAAGAGCGTCGTGTAGGGAAAGAGTGTGGCAGCGAGTGT
>CAJYKY010000074.1 GCA_913775005.1 uncultured Achromobacter sp. | reverse complement strand
ACTTTCTGTCGTGGATGCGTCAGGGCGAAATTTTGGCGGCGGGGTTTCCGGGCTTTCTGGGTTCGGGTGTGTTGCAACCGCCCGAAGGCGGTGATCAGTATCAGATCGTGCTGCGTTTCACCGACGAGGCCAGCCTGGCCCGGTGGGAGAAATCTTTGCCGCGCCGCATGTGGCTGGAGCGCGGTGCGAAGTTGGTGCGTGCGAGCCATGAGCGCAAAGTCAGCGGCACCGACAGCTGGTTTGCGCCCACCACCGCCAGCGCACCGCCGCGTTGGAAGCAGGCGGTCAGCATCTGGCTCGCCTATTTTCCGGTGCTGCTGGTGTTCTCGATCCTGGTCAGCGAACCGCTGGGCATGCTGCCCGTGTTCTGGCGTGTCTTGATCACAAGCGTGATATTGACGCCCATTATGGTGTTCGTCTGCATACCCGTCATTTCGCGGGTGCTGGCGCGCTGGTTGCGGGCCGGCTAAGGCGTCTGCCCCCGCCGCCGCCACGCCGCTGCTACGCGGCCTTCGCATGCCGCGTGGAATACAGCCGGTGCAGCGTGATCTTGCGTACGGCGTTCTGGCTGTCTTGGATATGGCTTTGCAGCAGCGGCACGGCGGTGGCAGCATCGCGCGCCAGCACCGCGCGCAGAATCGCGGCGTGTTCCTCGTAGGTCTTTTCGATACGGTCGGGCTGCGTGAAGTCCAGCCGGCGCACGATGCGGATGCGCTCGGTGGCCGCGCGGTGCACGCGTGAAATCTCGGGGTTGCCTGCGGCCGCCACCAGATCGATGTGAAAGCGTTCATCCAGATCGGCAAGCCATTCGCCGTCGCTAGACCGAGCATCGGGTTCCACGAGCCAGGTGTCGGCAAGCGAGTCCAGCGCGCGCAGGGGATCCGGGAACTGGCCCGGTGCGCACAGCACATGCACGGCGGCGGTTTCCAGCACGCTGCGCAATTCGTAGAAGTGGTCCAGCGTATTGAAGTCCAGCGGTTTCACCAGCCAGCCGTTGCGCTGGCGCACTTCCAGATACCCTTCGCGCTCCAGCCGGAACAGCGCCTCGCGCACCGGGGTGCGGCTGACCTGCAAGCGGTCAGCGATTTCGGTTTCGGTAAACCGGTCACCCGGGGCCAGGCGGAAATCCAGGATGTCGCGCTTCAGTGCGCTATAGGCCGAGTCGGCCAGAGTGCGCGGCATGTCTAGGGCAGCGAAAGCGGTTTCCATGGATAGCCTTGGTTGCGTTGCGGGACGTGGGGCGTCGATGACGGGTCAGGGGTGAGCGCGAATCATGGTGAATCGGAAATCAGACCGGCCGCACGCGTGACACGCCGGCAAGTTCCAGCACGTGCGCAGCGGCCAGGCAATCGGCTTCGCGCCAGGGTGCGGCAATGAGCTGCACGCCCAGCGGCAGGTGGCCGTCTACGTCGGTCTCGGGCCACGTCGGCGCCGTGCATACCGGCAGCCCGATGGCCGAGATGGGCTGCGTCAGCAAGCCCATGCTGGCGCGTGCGGGCAGCGTCTGGCCGGCCAGCGACAAGGTGTCGGCGCCGATGGGCGTGGCGGATACGGGCGTGGCGGGTGCGATCAGCACGTCGTAATGCTCGAACAGCGCCAGCGCTTCGCGGTAGACGCGGTGGCGGATGCGTTGCGCCTGCTGCACCCACGTGGCGGGAATAAGGCTGCCGGCGACCAGGCGGTCGCGCGAATAGGGTTCGTAGTCGTCGTAATGGGCGATGAGCTTGCGGCGATGCAAGGCGCCGCCTTCGGCCCCCGTGATGATGAAGGCGGCGGCGCGCACCTGCTGCGCACCCAGCAGTTCAACGGTGGCCGTGGCGTCCAGCGCGCGGGCAGCGATCTGTACAGCGCGTTGTGCTTGCGCGCCGCTCCATTGCGAGAAGTAGCCGCCCAGCACGGCCACGCGCAATTTGCGTGCACCGTTTGCCAGTGTGGGCAGCACCGGGTCAACCGCAAGCTGCGCGCAAGCCGCGTCGTCGGCGTCCGGGCCTTGCAAGGCGTCGTAGACGGCGGCCAGATCGCGCGCGGTGGCGGCGAACGGGCCCAGGTGATCCAGGCTGCCGACGAACGGAAATGAACCTGTGCGGGGCAGTCGGCCGAACGTGGGTTTCAAGCCGAATACGCCGCACAGCGAGGCCGGTACGCGGATCGATCCGTTGGTGTCGGACCCGAGCGTCAGCGGAACCATCCCGGCGGCAACGGCGGCCGCGCTGCCGCCCGATGATCCGCCCGCAATGCGGCCGGTGTCATGCGGGTTGCGGCAGGCGCCGTAATGCGTGTTTTCGGTGGTGAAGCCGTAGGCGTGTTCGTCCATGTTCAACGCGCCGACCAGCACGGCGCCGGCCTCGCGCAAGCGCGTGACCAGATGCGCATCGTGCGCCGCCGCGGGGTTGGACGCATTGACGCGTCCGCCCGCCAGCGTGACTTCGCCCGCGATGTCGAACAGGTTCTTGACGGCGTAAGGCACGCCGGCCAGCGGCGGCAGGGCCTCGCCCCGGGCGCGGCGCGCGTCGATGGCGGCGGCCTCGTGGCGGGCGCGCGCTTCGGTGACGAGCGTAAAGCAGTTGTAGCGCGGGTCGTGTTCGCGCACCTTCGCCAGCGTGTCGTCCAGCACCGATACGGCGCTGCGTTCACCGCTGGCGATCTGGCGGGCGATGTCCAGCGCGGATGAAATGCCAGGGTGGTTCACAGGATGGCTCACGGACGGA
>CAJYKY010000073.1 GCA_913775005.1 uncultured Achromobacter sp. | reverse complement strand
CGCAGCGCCTGATCCAGCCGCTGATCAACGCCACCCGGCAGCGCGTAGATGCCGGCATCGTTGCCGATGCCGATCTGGCCGATGCGGGTGTGATCTTCGGCACCGGGTTCGCGCCCTTCACCGGCGGCCCGCTGCACTATCAAGACCGCAATATGCAACGTTCAAACTACCAGGCATCCTGAAGACAAACACTGCACATCATCGCAACAACCGATCATCGCAACAACGCATCACCGCAGGACCGCAGCACCGCAGCACCGCAATGGGCATTGCAACGCCGCCCCGCAGTTTCACCGCCACGGCAACGCAAACCCGCAGTAGAACGGCTCACGCCGAATAGACCGGACCAACACGCAGACCGGCAGTGGAAGAGAGACATACATTCAACTCGAGGAGGCAGTACCATGCGCAGACGTTCATTGTCCCTGAGCACCCTGTCGGCCATAGTGGTCGGCCTGGGCGCATCCGCAACGTCCTACGCTGCCGGCTTTCAGCTCTTGGAGCAGAACGCCAGCGGCCTGGGCAACGCGTACGCGGGCTCGGCGGCAAATCCGGAAAACGCCAGCATCATCTACTTCAACCCGGCAGGCATGACCTATCTGCCCGGCGTGAACTTTTCAGGTGGGGTCAACCTGATCAAGCCCTCGTTCAAGTTCAAGGACAACGGCAACAGCCGCAATCCCAGCGTCCCCGGGCTGCCCGGCTCGGGCCTGAATGGCTCGGCACCCACGGGCGGCAATGGCGGTGACGCCGGCAACCTGGGCGTCGTCCCGAACCTGTACGCCTCCTGGCAGTTGAATGAACAGTGGTACATCGGTCTGGGCGTCGGCGCGCCGTTCGGCCTGATGACCGAATACGACGACGGCTGGGTGGGCCAATACCACTCCAACAAGTTCGAGATCAAAACGATCAACATCAACCCGTCGATCGCCTACAAGGTCAACGAAAAGTTCTCGATGGGCTTTGGCTTGAACTGGCAGCACATCGACGCCAACTACAAAAAGAAAACGGTGGTGCCGATTGCCGGCTTGCCGGTCGCCACCAACGGCGACGCCGACTTGAACCTGAAGGGCGACGCGTGGGGCTGGAACATCGGCTTCATGCTGCAACCCACGGAAGACACGCGCATCGGTCTGTCGTATCGCTCCAAGATCAAGCACACCGCCAAGGGCGACACCGACATCACCAGCATCGGCCCCACCAAGCAATCGGTGTCGTTCGACGCCAAGGCCTCGGTGGACCTGCCCGACACGCTTATCCTGAGCGCCGCGCATCAGCTGAACGAGCGCTGGGAATTGCTGGGCGATGTGTCCTGGACGGGCTGGAGCAGCATCCCCGACCTGAAGATCCGCAACTCTGGCGCCGGTGCGCGCGACGACGATCTGCCGCTGAACTTCCGCGACACCTGGCGCGTGGCGCTGGGCGCAAACTACAAGTTCGCGCCCGACTGGAAGTGGAAGTTCGGCGTGGCGTATGACCAGTCGCCGGTGCACAAGGCGGCCGACCGTCCGACGTCGCTGCCCGACAACAACCGTTACTGGTTCTCGACCGGCGTGCAATGGGCCGCCACCAAGAGCACCACGCTGGATCTTGGCTACACCTATCTCTACCTGCGCAAGACGGACATCGACACGACGTCCGGCAGTCAGCTGACCAAGGGCCGCGTTGCCGGCACCTACGATAGCAGCGGCCACATCCTGGGCCTGCAACTGTCGTCCCGCTTCTAGCCTTTGCGCGGGCGGCCGGCCTTGCGCCGTCCGCCCCGCCGCTTTTCAGGAGAATCCCTTGAGCAAGTTCGTCGTCAAACACGTCGCCGTCCTGGGTGCCGGCGTCATGGGCGCGCAGATCGCCGCCCACCTCGCCAATGCTGGCGTGCCCGTCACGCTGTTCGACCTGGCCGCCAAAGAGGGCGACCGCAACGGCATCGTCAACAAAGCGCTGGCCGGCCTGAAGAAGCTGGAACCCGCGCCGCTGGCAGGCGCCGCGCGCATCGCACGCATCACCCCGGCCAACTACGACGACCACCTGGACGTGCTGCGCAGCTGCGATCTGGTCATCGAAGCCATCGCCGAACGCATGGACTGGAAGACGGCGCTGTACGAGCGCATCGCGCCACACGTGTCGCCAGACGCCATCATCGCGTCCAACACGTCGGGCCTGTCGATCGATGCGCTGGCCAACGCGCTGCCCAAGAGCTTGTCCGACCGCTTCTGCGGCATCCACTTTTTCAATCCGCCCCGCTACATGCGGCTGGTGGAAATCATTGCCACGTCGCACACGCAGCCTAAGGTGCTGGACCAGCTGGAAACCTGGCTGACGTCCACGCTGGGCAAAGGCGTGATCCGCGCGCTGGACACGCCCAACTTCGTGGCCAACCGCATCGGCGTGTTCTCCATCCTGGCGGCCATGCACCATACCGCGCGCCTGGGTCTGGGCTTTGACGAGGTCGACGCACTGACGGGCCCGAAGATCGGCCGCCCCAAGAGCGCCACCTACCGCACGGCAGACGTCGTGGGCCTGGATACGCTGGCGCACGTGGTCGGCACCATGGAAAAGAACCTGCCGAACGATCCGTGGCACCGCTATTTCTCGCGGCCCGATTGGCTGACGGCACTGATTCAGAAAGGCGCGCTGGGCCAGAAAAGCGGCGCGGGCGTCTATCGCAAGCAAGGCAAAGAGATCCAGGTCCTGGATCTGAAAGCGCAAGACTACGTGCCCAGTGCCGGCAAGCTGTCGGACGATGTGGCTGCGATGCTCAAAGAGCGCGACCCGGCCAAGCGCTTTGCCGCCTTGCGCGCAAGCGAACATCCGCAGGCCCAGTTCCTGTGGAGCCTGTTCCGCGACATCTTCCACTACAGCGCCGTGCAGCTGGAACACGTGGCCGATAACGCGCGTGACCTCGACCTGGCCATGCGCTGGGGCTTTGGCTGGTCGCAAGGGCCGTTCGAAACCTGGCAGGCCGCCGGCTGGCAAGCCATTGCGAGCGCCGTGGCCGAAGACATCGCTGCGGGCCGCGCCATGAGCGATGCGCCGCTGCCCGCCTGGGTGCAGGAACCCGACCGCCAAGGCGTGCACACGCCCCAAGGCTCGTATTCCGCGCGCACCGGCACGCTGCATCCGCGCTCGACCTTGCCGGTCTACCAACGGCAGCTGTTCCCGGAACGCGTGTTTGGTGAAGGCCCCGATGATCGCGGCGTCACGGTCTGGGAAAACGAAGGCGTGCGTCTGTGGAACCTGCCCGAGGTGGACGCGGGCATCGCCATCCTGTCTGTCACGTCCAAGAACCACACGCTGGGCGGTGAAGTGCTGGAAGGCGTGCTAGAAGCCGTGGCCCGCGCCGAACGCGATTTCGACGGCCTGGTGATCTGGCACGAGCCGCCTTTTGCCGTGGGCGCGAACTTGCAACAGGTGGTTCAAGCGTGCGCCGAGGGCAAGTTCGACATGCTGGAAGCCATGGTTGAAAAATTCCAGCGCGCTTCGCAGTCTTTCAAGTACGCGCAGATTCCCACCGTAGCGGCCGTGCAGGGCATGGCGCTGGGCGGCGGCTGCGAATTCCTGATGCATGCGTCGCACCGCGTGCTGGCATTGGAAAGCTATATCGGCTTGGTGGAAGCGGGCGTCGGCCTGATTCCGGCAGGTGGCGGCAGCAAGGAATTCGCCGGCCGCGCCGCCGCGCTGGCCGCCAAGACGGCCACGCCGGGCGAGGTCTTCCCCTACCTGCAACCCGTGTTCCAGACCATCGCCACGGCGCAAGTTGCCAAGAGCGGGCTGGAAGCCATAGACGCAGGCTTTGCGCGCGAACACGACATCGTGCTGTTCCATCCCGACGAGCTGCTGTTCGTGGCCATCGGCCAGGCGCGCGCGGCCGCCCAGGCGGGCTACACGCCCCCCGCGCGGCTCTCGCAGATTCCCGTTGCCGGCCGCAATGGCATCGCCAACTTTGAAATGGTCCTGATCAACATGCGCGAAGGCGGCATGATCAGCGCGCACGACTATCGCGTGGCCCGAAGCGCCGCCGTGGCGCTGTGCGGCGGCGAGGTCGAAACCGGCACCAAGGTTGACGAAGAATGGCTGCTGGCCGTCGAGCGCCGCGAGTTCGTCGCGCTGCTCCGCACCCCCGAAACCCAGGCTCGCATCCGCCATACGCTGGAAACGGGCAAGCCGTTGCGCAACTGAGCGTGCAACCAAGGAAACGACCATGACGAAGCAGATTCAAGACGCGTACATCGTCGCCGCCACGCGCCTGCCGGTGGGCAAGCGCAACGGCGCCTACATCACCACCCGCCCCGACGACATGCTGGCTGCCGCGCTGAACGGCGCGCTGGCGCAGGTGCCGAGCCTGGACGCCGACCGCATCGACGACGTGATCGCCGGTTGCGCCATGCCCGAAGCCGAACAAGGCATGAACGTGGCCCGCATCAGCCTGTTGCTGGCGGGCCTGCCGCAAAGCGTGGCGGGCGTGACCGTTAACCGCTTCTGCGCCTCGGGCTTGCAGGCGGTGGCAGACGCCGCCGCGCGCATCCGCCTGGGCGAAGCCGACATCATGATTGGCGCGGGCACCGAGTCCATGAGCGCCATGCCGCAGATCATGGGCAACAAGGTGTCGATGAACCCCGCCATCTTTGCCCATGAAGAAAACATCGGCATGGCCTTTGGCATGGGCCTGACCGGTGAAAAGGTCGCCGAACGCTGGAAGGTGTCGCGCGAAGACCAGGACGCCTTTGCGCTGGCCTCGCACCAGAAGGCCTGCGCGGCGATTGCCGCCGGCCACTTCCGCGCTGAAACCACGCCGTATGAAGTGGTGTCGCACCTGCCGGACGCCAGCGGCGCCGTGCGCGTCGTGCGCCGCCTGGTCGAGGTGGACGAAGGCCCGCGCCCGGACAGCAGCGCCGAAGCGCTGGCCCGCCTGCGCCCGGTGTTCTCGACGCGCGGCAGCGTCACCGCCGGCAATAGCTCGCAGATGTCCGACGGCGCGGCCGCCGTGGTGCTGGTGTCGGACCGTGTCCTGCGCGAATTCAACCTCAGCCCGCTGGCGCGCTTTGTCAGCTTTGCGGTGGCAGGCGTGCCACCCGAAGTGATGGGCATCGGCCCTGTCGCCGCGATTCCGAAGGTGCTCGCCCGCGCCGGCATCTCGCAAGACGCACTGGACTGGATTGAATTGAACGAGGCCTTCGCCGCCCAGTCGCTTGCCGTCATCCGTGAGCTGAAGCTGGACCCCGCCAAGATCAACCCGCTGGGCGGCGCCATCGCGCTGGGCCATCCGCTGGGCGCCACAGGCGCGATCCGCACGGCAACGATCACGCACGGGCTGCGCCGCACGGGAGGCAAGTACGGCCTGGTCACCATGTGCATCGGCACCGGCATGGGCGCGGCGGGATTGTTTGAAGCGATGTGATGGCAATGGCAGACACATGCAGCGCGCCATAACGCTCACCGATTCATGAAGCCCTATTGGTTCAAAAGCCTGTCGCCACAATGGCGCGCGCGCCTGATGCGGGTCGGCTTCAACCTGCACCCGGCGTTTCGCGCCACCGGCGGCCGCGTGTTGTACGTGTCGCCGGATTTTCAACACATCCGCATCAAGCTGCCGCTGTTGCGGCGCACGCGCAATATCGTCGGGTCGATGTATGGCGGGTCGCTGTTCGCGGTCACTGACGGCGCCCATCCTACGATGCTGATGTCCGCGCTAGGCGCGGACCACATCGTGTGGGACAAGGCGGCAACGATCCGCTTTCGCAAACCCGCCTACACCACCCTGTATGTGGATTTCCGATTGCCGCCCGGGGAAATCGCCAGCATCCGCGACATCCTCGCGCGGGATCACGAGATCACCCGCACATACACGGTGGAGCTCAAGGACAAGGACGGCGTGGTGTATGCCGTCGTGGAACGCACGATCTATATCGCAGACAAGCAGTTCTACAAACGAAAAAACACAGGAGGAGACCCATGCAACGTTTCCCAGGAGGGCGATCCGCCGCCCTGAGCCTCACGCTTGCCGCCGTGCTCGCGGCAGCGCCTGCGCTGGCGGCAGACGTGGAAGTGGCCGGCAAGCGCATCCCTGAACAAGTGTCCGAAGGCGGCCACACGCTCGTGCTGAACGGTGCCGGCTTGCGCACAAAGTTTGTGGTGAAGGTCTACATTGCCGCGCTGTACGTCACCGCCAAGAGCGGCGACGCGGCGGCGCTGATCAACAGCGCCGAACCGCGCCGCATGCGCCTGCAACTGCTGCGCGATGTCGACAGCAAGAGCCTGGACGACGCGCTACAGGAAGGATTGCGCGACAATACGCCCAAGCAGGAACTCGCCGCGCTGAAGGCGCCGGCGGACCGCTTGTCCCAACTGATGGCCGAGATCGGCACCGCCAAGACGGGCGATGTGGTCGATCTGGACTTCGACGCGCGCGGCGTCACCATCACGGGCAATGGCAAGCCGCGCGGCCGTATCGACAGCCCCGAATTCGCGCGCGCCTTGCTGCGCGTCTGGCTGGGCGACAACCCGGCGCAGGCCTCCTTGAAAAAATCCCTGTTGGGCAACTAGGCGGATATCCCATCAAGATGGAACGAATCTGGCACAAGAGCTACCCCTCCGGCGTTCCGGCCGAGATCGAGATGGACGGCGTCACCACGCTGGTCTCGGTGGTGCGCGAGAGCTGCCGCCGGTACGCGGACAAGACGGCCTACATCAGCATGGGCAAGACGCTCAGCTACGCCGAGCTGGACACGTTGACGCGTGATTTCGCCGCGTGGCTGCACGCGCAAGGCCTGGGCAAGGGCGACCGCGTGGCGCTCATGATGCCCAACCTGCTGCAATACCCCGTCGCCCTGTTTGGCACGCTGCGTGCGGGCTGCATCGTCGTCAACTGCAATCCGCTGTACACCGCGCACGAACTCGAACATCAACTGGCCGATTCCGGCGCGCGCGCCATCGTAGTCGCAGACAACTTTGCGGCCACGCTGCAAAAGGCATTGCCCAATACGGCGGTGGAGCAGGTGCTGGTGACCTCCATCGGCGACATGCTGGGCCCCATCAAAGGCCGGCTGGTGGACTTCGTGGTCCGGCGCGTCAAGCGCATGGTGCCGGCCTGGTCGATACCCGGGGCTATCCGCCTGACGGATGCGCTGCGCGCCGGCCGCGAAGCGCCGTTCACCGAAGTCCCGCTGGATCAGCGCGATCTAGCCTGCCTGCAATACACGGGCGGCACAACGGGCGTGGCCAAGGCCGCGATGCTGTCGCACGGCAATCTCGTTGCCAACCTGAGCCAGGCGCATGCCTGGGTCAAGCCGCTGGTCAAAGATGGCGAAGAATGCGTCGTGACGGCCCTGCCGCTGTATCACATCTTCGCGCTGACGGCGAACTGCCTGACCTTCATGAAGATCGGCGCCAGCAACCTGCTCATCCTGAACCCGCGCGACATTCCGGGGTTGATCAAGGAAATGAGCAAGGTGCCGTTTTCGGCGTTCACGGGCGTGAACACCTTGTTCAACGCGCTGCTTAACCACCCCGATTTCGCCAAGCTGGATTTTTCGCGCTTGCGCCTGACGATGGGCGGCGGCATGGCTGTGCAACGCGCCGTGGCCGACCGCTGGCTTGCCGTCACCGGCCGTTCACTGGCGCAGGCTTACGGCTTGACCGAGACCTCGCCTGCCGTCACCGTCAACCCGCTGGACGTCAAGGTATTCACCGGATCCATCGGCCTGCCGGTGCCGTCCACCGAACTGTCCATCCGCAATGACGAAGGCGTGGAACAAGGCATCGGAGAAAGCGGCGAGATCTGCGTGCGCGGCCCGCAAGTCACGCAAGGCTATTGGAACCGCCCCGATGAAACCGCGCTGGTGATGTACCCCGACGGTTTCTTGCGCACGGGCGACATCGGCTACGTGGACGAGGACGGCTATGTGTTCCTGATCGACCGCAAGAAAGACATGATCCTGG
>CAJYKY010000072.1 GCA_913775005.1 uncultured Achromobacter sp. | reverse complement strand
CGGCCGCAAGCTACCGCGGCCGCTTGAATCCCTTGTGCGCCTTTTCGCTAAGCGCGTGGCAATGGCACCCGGGGTTGTGATCATTGACCATGCCCACCGACTGCATGAACGCATAGACGGTGGTGGGACCCACGAACTTCCATCCGAGTTTCTTCAGCGCCTTGGACAAGGCGATGGATTGTTCGGACGTGGACGCGCCCAGCGTGGACGGCGCACCAGCCGGCGCTTCGTAGCGCCAGAAGAACGCGCCAAGCGACCCTTCCTTGTCGATCATTTCAAGCGCGCGCGCGGCGTTATTGATCACGGCTTCGATCTTGCCGCGATGCCGCACGATGCCGGCGTCGGCCAGCAAGGCCTGCACTTCCTTGTCACCGAAGCGCGCCATCTTGGCGGGATCGAAGTTGGCAAAGCCACGGCGAAAGGCATCGCGCTTGTTCAGGATGGTGCGCCAGCTGAGTCCGGACTGAAACCCCTCCAGGCAAAGCTGTTCAAACAAGGCGCGGTCATCGCCTTGCGGGCGGCCCCATTCGGTGTCGTGATAGGCCATGTATTCGGTGGAGGTATCCACCCAGGCACATCGGGCCAGCCCATCGGGAAATTCGGTTTTGGCGTTCAAGGTAAAGCTCCAGGCGGCATGCAGGCTACCGATGCTAACGCAGCAACGTCCCCGAAAAAAGTCGTAGCGACCGCAGTAAAAATCCAGCTACTATTTGCGCCCCTGATCCCGCGCCGGCCGTCCGCTGTATGTCCTTGCTAGAGACCGCTGTCCTGACTTTCGTGTCGCCCGCCGTGCTGGCCGGCGACAATCCTTGCCTGGATTGCGGGGCCTGCTGTTCGCATTTCAGAGTCTCGTTCTACTGCGGCGAACTGGCAGGTGAAAACGGCGGCCAGGTGCCGGTGGAACTGGTCACCCAGATGAGCCCGTTGCGCGCCTGTATGAAAGGCACCGAAATGGGCGGCGGGCGCTGCATCTCGCTGCGCGGCGAACTCGGCCAGCCGGGCATCCATTGCGCCATCTACGAAAACCGCCCCACGCCCTGCCGTGAATTCGACATCTGGATGCCGGACGGCTCGCCCAACCCCGATTGCCAACGTCTGCGCATCGGTCTCGGCCTGCCGCCGGTGGCGCCCCGGCCGGATGCGGAAAATGATCCGCAAGGCCCGCAGCATCCCAATCAGCCCGCCGCCGCCTGACCGCAAGGCAGGCCGTGCCGCGCTATTCGCGATCCGCCAGATAGCGCGTGGGCGTGGCGCCAAAGGCGCTGCGGAAACTGCCGATGAACGCGCTCGTGCTTTCGTAGCCGACAGACAGCGCGGCCTCGGTCACCGACCCGCCTCGGCACAGCATCTCCATTGCCCGTAACAGCCGCGCCTGCTGGCGCCATTGCCCCAGCGTCACGCCTGTTTCCTGGCGAAAACGGCGCATCAATGTCCGCGACGACATATTCAGCCGCTGCGCCCATTCATCGATGCCGGCGGGGTCGTCTGGCGTGCCAAGCAAGGTGTTTGCCAGATCCTGCAAGCGCGGGTCGGCAGGCATGGGCAGGTGCAGCGGCGTATGGTCGCGCTGCTTGATCTCTTCCAGCAGCACATCGAACAACTGTGCCAGATAGGCTTCCGACAGTTCGCCCGCCTGTTGGCCGGTGAAGCGTTCGATCAGCGCTTCGATCAGCTTGGACGATGGCCACGAACGGCAGTGCGTCGGCAGGCGCTCGCAGACGTCGCGGCGCACATACAGGAACGAGCCGCGCGCATCGCCAAACCATCTTCCGCCATGCGGCATGCCCGGCGGAATCCAGCCCAGGCTGCCCGGCATCACGGTCCACACATCGGCGCCCGCCTGCACCACCACCAGACCTTCATGCACCAGCACCAACATGCCTTCGTCATGCACATGCGAAGGCACGGCGATGCCTTTGGTTTCCCGTCGGCCCTGCACGCTGAACGGGGTCAGCAGCACGTTGGGAACCGCGGGCGCGATGGCCACGTGAAGCATGGTTGGCAGGTTTGAGTTACAGGTTGACGGGTTCCCGTTAGCGGGCGCACATGAAAATGTACATCATTCTCATCATTCGGGCATCGGCTCCCGAAGGGAGAAAACTTATGGATATCACGCGGCTGCGCGACGCCGGCATCAAGGCCACCTTCCCCCGCATCAAGATCCTCGACATCTTTTATCAGCACGCCAATCAGCACATGAGCGCGGCAGACATCTACCGCAATCTCATCTCTGCCCACAGCAATATCGGCCTGGCGACGGTTTATCGCGTCATTACGCAACTTGAAGACGCCGGGCTGCTCAAACGGACTCAGCTCGACGCGCACACCACCGTGTTCGAGCTCAACGACAAAGGGCATCACGACCACATGGTCTGCACGCATTGCGGGCGGATCCTGGAATCCAGCGATCCCGCCATGGCGCAACTGGTGCGAAAGATCGCCAAGCGCAGCGGCTTCGCGCTGAATTCCTACAGCCTGGTGCTCTACGGCGGTTGCGGCTGCAAGCCCGTCGCACCCGTCATTCCTCACGGAGAATTCCAATGAAACGCGATCAGTTTTTCTTTCACGACCTTTCAAATTTTCCCATCGTGACCGCCAAGCATGGCGGCGCGCCGGCCGGCTATTCGGCCACGTGGATCCGCGAAATGGAAATGCTGGTGGACAACCCTCAGACCTTCGTCATGGTGGTGCCCGACATGCGCCATCAAGCGGGCCACGATGACCGCAAGGCCATGGTGCAATGGCAGACCACCAACATGCCGCGCTTGAAAGCACGATGCCGCGCGTTCATCGCCGTCGAGCGAGAACCCGAGGCGTTGGACAAGATCCGCAAGCAAGGTGAAAAAATGGCGCGTGCGTTCGGCATGCCGTTTCTGGCGGTCGCCACCCCCGGCGAAGCCATGCAATGCGCCCGCGAACTGCTGGGCCATAGCGGTCCGAGCGGCTTTGTGGTGAACTGACGCGTCCAGCAGTCCACAACATGCAGCGCGCCTTCGGGCGCGCTTTGCATTTTTGGCGCTGCGCTTGACTGGCATGCACACCGCCACGGGATCGCGGTTGCCGAAATTAGAATGCAATATTGATAAATTTGCGATTGTGGCAAAAGGTGCAGCTGGAATAAATTCCACCTCTGGCACATCCGCCTGTCCCGCAGCATTCCGGGCAGGCATCCTGGCGCGCCGGCCTTCCCGGATGACGCTTGTCCGCCTCTTCATGGCGCAACCCGCCATCGCTTCCGTGGTCCGTATCTGTTGGCCTGCGCGTTCACGAGACGCCGTGGCGGGCGGCTGTTCCCATGCCATCCGTCTTCCCGTGCGCTAATTTGCGGCTGCCAACCGCCTGGACTCGACATTGAGATTTACGGCACTCACATCAATGAAGCGATTCCAATTCGACAGCACTGCGCTTCGTTATTTCCTGACCGTCGTCGACACCGGATCGGTCAATGGCGCCGCCGCGCGCCTGAATGTCGTCAGCTCTGCGGTAAGCCGGCAGATCGCCGGCCTGGAACAACGGTTGCAGAATCAATTGTTCGAACGGCATCCCAAAGGCATGCGCGTGACCGAGGTGGGCCGCATCCTGGCCGACCACGCCCGGCGGGTCGAGGCGGATGCTGCGCGCACCTATGCCGAGATCGGCGGACATAACGGCCGCTACACGCAGACGGTGAAAGTCGCTGGCGCGCATGGTTTCGCTGCCCGGGCGCTGCCGCACAAATTTGCCGCGTTTCAGGCCGAGCATCCCTCCGTGCGGTTTAACTTGACGGTGCTGGATGCTGGCCTGGTGACGGAGCGCGTGCGTTCGGCGCAGGCGGACATCGGCGTCACGTACAGCCATGCCGCCGAGCAGGACATCGCCGTTGTTTTTGCCCGGCCGGCCGAGATCGTTGCCGTCATGCGGCCGGGGCATCCGCTGGCCGTGCACCCGGCGCTGCACCTGACGCAATTGTCCGCCTACCCGTTGGCCTTGCCCGAAGGGGGAAGCACGTTGCGCCGGCTGCTGGACATGGCGTCCAGCCTGTACAACACCACGCTGTCCCCTGCCTTCACGTCGAACCTTCCAGACGCCGTCTACAACTATGTGCTGACCGGCAACGCCGTCACGCTGTGCGCGCGCTTATCGGCAACGGATGAGCTGGATACCGGCACGCTGATCTGCCGCCCGATCGACGACGCTTTGCTCAACGGTGGCCAGATTCAGGTACAGACGCATGTGTCGCGCCCCTTGCCCGACGCCGCGCATCGATTCCTGCGGTTTCTTCGCAGCGACACGCCAGGCCTTTTCTAAGCGCGGGACGCGGCGGTTTCCGCAAGGGTGCCGTGTGGATACGGCCGCAATACGCCGGTGGCGTTGCCGAAACCAGAACAGCCCCGTGAAAAATGATCAATTGTTAATTATGTAATTCAAATTTACAGTCAGCCCGGGTTTACCACTAGATCTCGGCGGTTGGCTGGCGTGCTGGCCGCTATTGCAGGAGCGTGTCGCATGCTTAAAAACCTGAAAATTCGAACGGGACTCTTGGCTGTCCTGACGCTATTTGTCATCGCTCTGGCTGGTGCGACTGGCATGGGCTGGCTGTTTGCCAAGGCGGCGGACGAAGCGGTAGATGATTTGAACCGCGTGTCCACTGAACAAACCCGGCCGCTCTATGAAACGCAGGTGCTGATGCTGCGCACGCGCATCACGCTGGTGGCGGCCTTTCTGGACGTGCAGGCCGGCCGCAACGCACAGGCTCAGGCCAGTGTGGAACAGGCCGCTAAGTCGCTGAACGAGGCTCGCCAGCGCTACGCCGTCTATCAGCGCGTGCCCAAACTGTCAGAGGCCGGGATCAGGCTGACGGCGGACCTGGACGGGATCTTCAACGCTTATGTGCGCGGCATCGACGCGCTGAGCGACGCGCTGCAAAAGCAATCGGCCGAGAACTACGTGATCGCCGTGGCGGATGCCCGCGCCGCCGACGCCCGTTTTGAAGAGCGCGTCACGGCGTTCCTGAATCACACGGAACAGCGTGCCGTCGAGATCAACGATGCATCGGACCGCCGCTACAACCAGGCGGAACTGGCCACGATCGTCATGCTGACGCTGGCGCTGGTGTTGGCGGTGGGATGCTGGCGCTTCATCAGCCGCCAGGTGCTGTCGCCGCTGAAAGAGGCCGCAGTGCATTTTGACCGCATCGCCTCGGGCGACCTGACCCAGCGCGTGAACGTAGGCGCCGAAAACGAAATCGGCGTGCTGTTCGGCGCGTTGAAGCGTATGCAGGACAGCCTGACGCGCACAGTAGCGGAGGTGCGCCGCAGCGTGAATGAGATCAACACGGG
>CAJYKY010000071.1 GCA_913775005.1 uncultured Achromobacter sp. | reverse complement strand
CAGCGCATTCGCCAGGCGCAGCGCGCCCGGGTCCATCGCGCCAGAAGGCGGCACGCCCATGTGTTCATGGCCGGGCCGGCCCCTGTCTTGCACGGTGGTCAACATGCCGGGCGTCACGATAAGCAGCCGCGCGTTCATGAATGGCCTCCCGTGCGTGGCTGCGGCCGGAAATGGGGATCATCATGCAAGGCATTGATCCGCGCGAATTCGTCTTCGTTGATCGGCGTGAACACGATCTCGTCGCCCGCTTCAAACAGAAAGGGCTGCGCGTGGCGCAAGTCAAAACTGCGCCACGGCGTGCGCCCGATCAAGTGCCAGCCGCTGGGGCCAGGCACCGAGGCGATGGCGGTTTGCTGGCCGCCGATGTTCACGCTGCCGGCAGGCGTATGCGGGCGCGGCAGGGCGCGGCGTGGCGTGTGCAGGATGGGATCGAGTTCGCCCAGATAGGCAAAGCCGGGCAGAAACCCCACCATGAACACGCGATACACCGGCGCGCAGTGGCGCGCGATGACCTGCGCCGGGTCCAGCTGATGGTGTTCCGCCAGCGCGTGCAGGTCTTCACCGTGCGCGCCGCCATAGCAGACGGGCACGTCCCAGCGGCGCGGCGCGGCGTCGCTGGCTATGACCGGCATGTCCAGGCAACGCGTAATCACTTCACGCACCTGCGCGTGGCTGATCAGCAGCGGATCGAATTGCACGCTTAGTGAACGATAGGCGGGCACTACGCCCAACAGACCTTGCGTGGTGCGCAGCCGTGCCCGCAACGCCCGCGCCAACGCCAGCACGCGCGCATTGGTATCGGCGTCGATACGGTTGGCGAATTCGACCAGCAGCGTGCAATCGCCTGCCGTCAGTATGCGCGGCGCGTTGTCGCTGCCAGGGAAAGGCGTGGCGCTAGTCATGCTGCGGCGGCAAATTCCATCGCGTCGCTGGGGTGAAAGCCCCACGTGACGGACTGACCCGTCGTCCGCTCGGCGGCATCGATGCCCAGTGGCGCATACGCCAGGATGACGCGGTCGTAGGCTTCGATGAACACCTTCCAGTGCAGGCCGCAGAACGTGGCGGCCACGACCTTGCCAGTGTGGCGCACGTCCGCGCCGCCCAGCTGGCTGCCCAGCCGCAGGTGTTCGGGCCGCACGCCCAGGGTAGCTTCGGTGCTGGCGCCTGCGGCCGGAAGAAAATTGCATTCGCCCAGAAAGCCTGCCACGAAGGCGCTGGCCGGCTGGCGGTACAAGCCTTCGGGCGACCCGGTTTCAACGATGCGGCCCTGCTCCAGAATCACGATGCGATCGGACAGGTTCATCGCTTCTTCCTGATCGTGCGTCACAAACACCACCGTCAGCCCCAGGTCTTGATGCAGGCGGCGCAGTTGCAACTGGATGGCCTGGCGCAGGTTCTTGTCCAGCGCGCCCAACGGCTCGTCCATCAACAGGATGTCTGGCGTGAATACCAGCGCGCGTGCCAAGGCCACGCGTTGTTGCTGGCCGCCCGATAGCGCGCCCGGCTTGCGGTCTTGCAGCGGCACCAGGCTGACCAGCTCCAGCGCTTCCAGCACGCGGCGGCGGATGTCGTCTTCATTCAGGCGCCGCATGCGCAGGGCGAAGGCCACGTTCTCGAACACGCTCATGTGCGGGAACAGCGCGTAGTTCTGAAAGACCATGCCGATGTTGCGATCCGAAATCGGCGTGTGCGTGACGTCGCGGCCGCCGATCTTCACGATGCCCGCATCGGGTGATTCGAAGCCGGCAATGATCTTCAACAACGTGGTCTTGCCCGAACCGGACGCGCCCAGCAGCGTGCAGAACTCACCGCGCGCGACCGTCAGGTCGACCTCGGGCAGCGCCACCGAATCGCCGTAGCGCTTGTGGATGCCGGTCATGACCAATTCTTTGCCCTGGCGCTCGGGCGGACGTGGCGGGCGGATGTCGTAAGCGGTTTGCATATCAGTCTTCCTTCTTCCTGCGCAGCAGCAGGTTGGCAAGCAGAATCAGCGCCGTCGCCCCAACCAGCAGGCAAGAGGCCGAGATAACGGTGGGATCGAAGTCGTTGGCCAGGCCTTCGAACATCAGTTTGGGCAGGGTGCGGTTGCGGATCGTGGTCAGGAACAGCGCCATGACGACGTCGTCGAACGAACTCACAAACGCGAACACCGCGCCGCCGACCAGGCTGGGAATCAGTGCGGGCAGCATCACCAGCCGGAACATCCGTGGCCACGATGCGCCCATGCCCAGCGCGGCCAGCTCCAGGTTCGGATCCAGGCTGCGCAACGCGGCGCGCATGGTGATGTAGACATAGGGCGCGGCCAGCACCGTGTGGCCCAGCACCACCGCCATCGAGTTCGCTACCCAGCCGATGGGCGCGAACAGGTAGTACAGCGCCACGGCGGTGACGATGGCCGGCACCGACATCGGAATGATGAAGAAGGCATCCAGCCAGCCTTGGCGGCGCGTGGCCAGCCGGCTGACACCCAGCGCGGCGGCCGTGCCAAGCGCGGTGGCAAGCAGCGTCACCACGATAGCGATCTTGGTGCTGGAAGCCAGCGCTGCCAGCCACTTGCCGTCAGTAAAAAAGTTTTCGTACCAACGCAGGCCATAGCTGGGCGGCGGAAAGATCGGGAAGTCGGTGGTGCCAAAGCTCATCGGGATAACGACGACGATGGGCAACAGCAGGAAGATCGCGCAGGCCACGCCCAGCAGCGCGGCCACGCGCCCACCTGGCGTGCGGCGGTAGCCCGACTGGTTGCTGCCTTTGCCTGAGCTTGCGCTGATCAGATTGTTCAGGCCGAAGAGACGGTTGAACAGCCACAGCGACAGCAGCACGGTCACCAGCAGCACGCCGGCCAGCGCGGACGCCAGCCCCCAGTTCAATTCTTCGGTGATGTTGTGCGAGATGAGTTCGGCCGCCATGCGCTGGGCGGGGCCGCCCATCAGCGACGGCGTAATGTAATAGCCGACCGCGTTCATGAAGACGATGATGCCGCCCGCGACCGCGCCGGGGCTGGTCAGCGGCAGGATCACCTTGCTGAAGATGCCCGCCGAACCTGCGCCCAGACTCTGCGCCGCCTGCACCAGACTGCCGTCCAGCGACCGGAACGAGGCATACAACGGCAGTACGACAAACGGCATGAGCACATGCGTCATGCCGACCATCACGCCGGTGAAGTTATACAGAAACGCCATGGGCTGATCCAGAATGCCCACGGTGGTCAGCAGCGTATTGAGCGGCCCGTTCTTGCCCAGCAGCGCAATCCACGCCGATGTGCGCACCAGGGCGCTGGACCAGAAGGGCAACAGCACCGCGAAGAACAGCACGCGCGCCACGGTCGGCGACACGGTGGCCATCAGGTAGGCCAAGGGGTAGCTCAACACCACGCAGGCCACGGTGACGGCGGCGGCAATCGTGAAGGTGTTGCCCAGCACGATGCGATAGATCGGGGTGTCCAGCAGATGGCGGTAATGCGCCAGCGTGAGGCCGCCGTCCTCGCCCTTGAATCCGTTACTGAGCAGGCCGCCGATGGGACCGGCGAAGAACAGCAGCAGGAACAACAGCAGCGGTAAGGCAGCAAGAGCCGCTACGCGGCCGCGCCGGCGCGCAGCGGCCGGACGGAGTCGTGCAGCGGGCATGGGTAGGGCGTCGGTGCTCGTAGTCATGGCAGGGGGGCGCCGGCGCGCACGCCGGCGTCTGGGTAGGAGAAGTGGCGGATCAGCGGGCGCGGACCTGGTTGTAGCGCTCGGTGATGGCGGGGCCGTTCGTGTCCCAGAAATCCGAATTCAGGAAGATGCTGTTCTTCAGGCGCTCGGTGGTCGACGGCAGGCGTTCCAGGCGCTTGGCGTCAATCAGGGGCAGCGCAGCTTCGGTGGTGGGACCGTAGGCGATGTACTTGCTGAACTCAGCCTGGTTCTTCGGCTGGATCATGAAGTTCAAGAGCTTGATGGCCGCATCGCGGTTGGGCGAACCCTTGACGATGGCGAAGTAGCCGACTTGCGCGATGCTGTCGCCCCAGCCCATCGCAATGGGCAGGCCCGAGTCGATGCCGGCCTGGAAGCGGCCGTTCCAGCCCAACGCCATCACGACTTCACCGCTGCCCAGCGCATTGACGGGCTCGGCGCCGCTCTTCCACCAGCGCGCCACATGGGGCTTGATCTCTTCGATCTTCTTGAATGCGCGGTCCAGCCCTTCCTTGGTGCCCAGCACCTTGTAGACGTCGGCGGGCGCCACGCCATCGGCGATCAGCGCAGCTTCGATCACCGTGGCCGGGTCGTCTTGCAAGGTGCGCTTGCCGGGGAATTTCTTCACGTCCCAGAAGTCGGCGAAGGTGCTGGGTTGCGGCTTGCCTGCGGGAAAGGCCTGCGTGGAAAAGCCGATGTTGGTCGAGAAGATTTCCGAGGGCACGCCGTAGTCGTTACGCGCGTTGGCAATGACGTGATCCTGCTTGACCATGTCGGGCGTGATCTTTTCAAACACGCCCAGCTTGATGCCGCGCGTGAGGCGGGCGCTGTTCTCAGTCACGACGTCCCACGTGACCGACTTGGTGTCGATCATGGCGCGGATCTTCGCCACTTGCGGGTCGGTGTCTTCATGGATGGCGATGCCGGTTTCCTTGGAGAAGGGCTTGAGCCAGGCGTCACGGATGGCGCCCTGGTAGTTGCCGCCCCAGCTTGCAAAATTGAGTTCGGCGGCATGTGCTGCGCCCGATGCCACGCCCGATGCCAGCGCCACGGTGGCGGCGATGGCGCACGTGACGTTCTTCCATTTGAGATTCATTGCTTGGACTCCGTTCGAGAAGAAAAACGCGATGGGCAGACCTGCCCCGATCCTGGGCATATCGCCTCAGCAAGTCCTTGGCATGCAAATTGCATGCCAACGGTATGCCAAACATCGACATTCGCTTTTTTTCGGAGTCCTTCACATGTATGACGTAGACCTCAATTCCGACCTGGGAGAGAGCTTTGGCGCCTACAAAATTGGCGCGGACGAGGCCATGCTGGACCTCATCACGTCGGCCAATGTGGCCTGCGGTTTTCACGGTGGCGATGCCTCGGTCATGCACCAAACGGCGGCATCTGCCCTAAAACGGGGCATAGATGTGGGCGCGCATCCTGGCTTTAACGATCTGTGGGGATTCGGCCGGCGCAAGATTACGGGCGATAGCCCGCAGGCGATTGGCGACATGATTGCGTACCAGATCGCGGCGATGCAGGGCATGGCGCGCGCGGCAGGGCATCGCGTGTCGCATGTGAAGCTGCATGGCGCGTTGGCCACGCAGGCCTTCGAGGACCGCGCATTGTCCGAAGCGCTGACGTGGGCGATGCGTGCGCTGGACCCGGAACTGGTGCTGGTGTGTACGCCGCACAATGAAACGGAACGCGCCGCGCGCCGGGCGGGCATCCGCGTGGCATGTGAAGTGTTTGCCGATCGGCTGTATGGCGACAACGGCCTGACGCTGCCGCGCAGCGAACCCGGCGCGGTGATTCATGACCCGGTGGCCGCAGCCGCGCAGGCGCTGCGTATGGTGCGGGAACAGGCGATACGAACGGTGGGCGGCAAGGTGGTGGCGATGCCCGTGCATACGATCTGCGTGCATGGCGACAACCCGCAAGGCGTAGCCATCGCGCAGGCCGTGCGCGACGCACTGCTGGCCGAAGGTGTGCGCCTGCGGCCGATTTCGCAGCTGGACTTTCAGTAAGGGGCGTCTTTCTGCGCCTGCTTGATCAGCGCCTTCAGCACGCTGGCAAAGCGCTTTGCGTTGCTGGACAGCGGGCTGCTGGCCGGAT
>CAJYKY010000070.1 GCA_913775005.1 uncultured Achromobacter sp. | reverse complement strand
ACAGGTCCGCCGGCGCGCCCACGACCAGCTGGCCGGCCTGCGCGGCGGCGGGGGTGATCCGGCCAAGCACGGCGGCCGGGCCGGATGTCACCCGCGCGAGCGCGTCGATGAGCGGCACGCGGCGGTCACGCACCCACTTCAGCGCCAAGGACAGCAACAGCTCAAGCGCCGTCGCGCCAGGTGCGGACAGCGGGAATGGCGCCGACTTGCCCGCGCTGGCGACCGGGGTGTGATCGGAGCACATGGCGTCGATCAGGCCTTCCGCGAGGGCGGCATGAATGGCATCGCGATCGCGCTGGCCGCGCAGCGGGGGCCGCAGATGAAAATTCGTGTCGAAGAAGCCGATATCGACGTCG
Source organism: uncultured Achromobacter sp. (assembly GCA_913775005.1). Lineage (GTDB taxonomy): Bacteria > Pseudomonadota > Gammaproteobacteria > Burkholderiales > Burkholderiaceae_B > Achromobacter. The sequence continues at coordinate 3,000 of CAJYKY010000070.1, read as the reverse complement.
GTCAGGTGCAGGTTGTGGGCGGAGACGTCTGCCGTGACGGGCAGGCCTTCGCGCTTGGCGGCGCGCAACAGCTCCAGACCGGAGGCCGTGGACAGGCGCGTCAGGTGCACGCGTGCGCCCGTGGCGCGTTGCAGTTCGAAGATGGTGTGCAGCGCGATCGTTTCCGCCTGCGGCGGCAGCCCTTCAAGGCCCAGCCGCTCGGCATAGGCGCCGCTTGCCGCGACTGCGCCGCGCGCAAGCCATGGGTCTTGCGGGCGCAGCCACAAGGTGTGGCCCAGTCCGCTGGCGTAACGCATGGCGCCCCAGAGCACCCGGGTATCCGCAAGGCCGTGATCGCCTTGCGCATAGGCGATGCATCCGGCCGCTGCCAAGAGGCCCATCTCGGTCAGTGTTACACCGGCAAGGCCGACGGTCATGGCGCCCAGCGGGTGAATGCGGGGCAGGCACGGGGTGTCGTCGCTGTCTTGAGACGGTTCACCGCTGGCGTGGCGCATCAGCGCTTCCACCTTGCCAGGCTCGTCCAACGCACCGTCTTCGTCAGGCGGCAGCACAAGCCGCGTCACGCCCCCGGCCAACGCTGCGCGCAGTTCAGTGGGCGCGAAAGCCGCTGCCGGCTGCGCCACGCGCGCCGACAGGTCGATCAAGCCGGGCAGCACCGCAAGCCCGGTCGCGTCCAGCACACGGTCGGCGTGAAAGCCATCGGGCGCGACGTTCCAGGCCACCACGCGGCCGTCGGCCACGAACAGATCATGCCGTCCGTCCACCCCGCTCGCAGGGTCGATCAAACGGCCATTGGCGATATGCAGCCTCATGGCGCGTCTCCGGCCAGCACGCAAAGCGCGGCCACGCGCAAGTGCTGTTCAAGGTCGGCCAACTGGCCTTCGATGGGCGGCAGGGTGGCGGCGACATCGCCGTCCACTTCCACGCCGGGCGTCAACGTACCCGCAGGCAGCAGCAGCGCATCAGGCTTGGCGGCGGCCAGCGCGGCGGGTGTCAGGCCATAGCCCTGCGCATACTCACGTGCCGACGGCAGCAGCGCACCGCTCAACGCGTCGATACGCAAGGGCAGCACGATGATCACATCGGCGTCTTGCAGCGCGTCCTGCAAGGTGTCGCAAGCGCGCACGCCCAGCTGCGCCAAGCCTTCGGGCAGCAGCGTGCGCGGCGCGGCCACGCGCACTTCTGGCACGCCCAAAGTCGTCATGGCATGGATGACCGAACGCGCAACGCGGGTGTGCCGCACGTCACCCACCAGCGTCACGGCCAGATTGGTCAGGTCTAGTTTGATGTCCTGCATGGCCTGCACCAGCGCCAGCGCAGGCACGGGATCGGCATGCACGCCATCGCCCGCGTTCAGAATGCGCTGGCCCGGCGCGGCTTGCGCCGCCGCGCAATGCGCTGCGCCGCTGGCCGCATGCCGCAACACCAGCACGCCGGGATCCAGCCGCGCCACGGTCTGATCCAGCAGATCGTCAACCGGCGTATCCAGCGGCACGGGCAGCAAGCCCAGTTGCGTAGCGGTTTGCGCGTAAGCGCCGTGATCGGCAGCGCTGGCAGGCAGCGCCAAGAAGACAGGTTGCGGTGCGACGGCCGGCGCATTGCCTGCCGCCGATGCGCGGGCCACGTCCAGCAAACGCTCGACATGGCGCCGGGGCAGCCCTTCCGTTGTCAGCAGGTGAATGAGTTCGCCGCGGCGATCGAGTTGCGGATTGAGCATAGGCAAGCCGGGCCGCTGGGTTCAGGCCTTGGGCAGGGAGTCCAGATACCGTTGCAGGATAACAGCGGCGGCCATCGCATCGTCAGGCGCATTCGTGCCCAACATACGCTGCGCCTCCATGCTGGAGCCGCGTTCGTCGACCAGCTCGACCGCCAGGCCGAAGCGTCCGTTCAATTGATTGGCAAAGCGCCGGCAGCGCGCGGTGGCGGGCTGTTCGCCGCCATCGGCGTCCAGCGCCAGCCCGACGACGACACGTTGCGGTTGCCATTCCTGAAGCAACGCCGCGATGCGGCCAAAGCGCGCATCGCGGATTTCACTGAAGATGATTTCAAGCGGGCGGGCATGGCGCGTCAGCGTGTTGCCGATGGCGACGCCGATTTTCTTTTCGCCGAAATCAAAGCCAAGCAGCGTTTCGTCAGGCATGGCCCGCGTCGCCCGCCAACATGACAGGATCGATACCCAGCAGCTTGAGCGCGGCGGGGTAGCGGTCTTCGGCAGGCACGTCGAAGATGATGTGGTCGTCGGCGCCGACGCTGAGCCACGCATTCTGGCCCATCTCGCTTTCCAGCTGCCCGGCGCCCCAGCCCGCATAACCCAACGTCACAAGCATGCGCGCCGGCCCATTGCCGTCGGCAACGGCTTGAAGCACGTCGCGCGATGTCGTCAGCGCCATCGCGCCCATCTTGATGCTGGAGCTGTAATCGCCCGCAGGCGCGTGCAGCACAAAGCCACGATCGGTTTGAACCGGGCCGCCGAAGTACACCAGCGTGTCGCTGACGGGGCCGATTTCAAGCGTCAGTTCGATGCGTTCGAACAAGGTGCCCAGCGTCAGGTCAGTGGGCCGGTTGATAACCAGGCCCAGCGCGCCGCGCTCGGTGTGTTCGCACACATAGATGACCGAGCCGGCCAGGCTGCCTTCCACCATGCCGGGCATGGCGATCAGGAACTGATTGGCGAAGTTGGCCGCCTGCGTGGCGGAGCCTTCGTGGTGTTTTTCCGTCATGGCAACCCCTTTGGGTAGTCTGAAAGAACCGAGGACGAGGCGCACGCTGGCGTGGCCCATCATGCCTTTCGGCAGACCGTCCTGTCGGTTACGAGGGATGGGGTTCGCCCCATCTTACGAGCCTTGGCGGAATAGGTCAGCGAATCGGGTTCAGATTTCCATCAATTCAAAGTCCTCTTTGCGGGCGCCGCATTCAGGACAGACCCAATTCGGCGGCACGTCTTCCCAGCGGGTGCCAGGAGCAATGCCTTCGTCGGGCAGGCCGGCCTCTTCGTCATAG
>CAJYKY010000069.1 GCA_913775005.1 uncultured Achromobacter sp. | reverse complement strand
GGTGAAAGCCGCGGGTCTGGTGGATACGCTGCAAGGCAAAGGCCCCTTCACCGTCTTCGCGCCGACCAACGCCGCCTTTGGCAAACTGCCCACCGGCACCGTAGACACGCTGGTCAAGTCCGAAAACAAGGCCACGCTGACCAAGATCCTGACGTATCACGTGGTGCCCGGAAAGCTGGACTTTGACGCGCTGGCAGCCAAGATCAAAAAGGGCGGCGGCAAGACTGAACTCACGACGGCCAGCGGCGGCAAGCTGTGGGTGATGATGAATGGCAAACACAACCTGACGTTGAAGGACGAAAAGGGCGGGATGTCCACGATCAGCACCTATGACGTCTACCAGTCCAACGGCGTCATCCACGTCATCGATTCCGTCTTGATGCCCAAGTGATCGCGGCGGCGCTGCCGCAACGTTTTGAGTCCGCAAGTTTTTGCCCGGCCAGCAAGCCGGGCTTTTTTTCGCCCTGAGCCGTAGTTCCGGTATCGTAGGAGCCCGATCCGCAAACCTCCTTGGAAGCACCGACCTTCATGCTTGCGACCTTGCGCCCGCGCTTGCCGTCTTCGATGCTGTCTTGGCTGTTCGGCCTGTTGTTGGGGATGCTTGCCGCAGCCGCCGCTCAGGCGCAAGACGCCGCTCAGCTGGACGAGGCCTATCAATCCGAGTTGCAGGCGGAAAGCGTCGCGCTGCGCGCGCGCATCCAACAGATGACACCGGCCATGCAGGAATTGAATACGCAGGTGTCGGCCGCGCTACGCGCCGGCAACCGCAGCCAGGCGCAACGGGTGGCCGAAGACATGGCCCGTTTGGAACCGCACAACGCCGATGTGCAGCTTTTTCTGGGCAAGCTACACGCGCAGCAAGGCGAGCTGCCCGCCGCGCTGGGCCGATTTGATCGGACGATTGCGTTGAACCCGGACAACAAGTGGGCCTACATCAACAAGGCGGGTGTGCAGGCCGAGCAGTCGGATTTTTCCAACGCCTTGGACACCACCCAAAAACTGATCCAGCGTTTTCCTGGCTGGAGCATCGGCTACAACCTGCAAGCCTCGTTGCTTGACGCGATGAACCGCGAGGCCGACGCGTTGGCCGCCTATCAACAGGCTGTGCGCGCACAACCGGCCAGCGCGCTGATCCTGACCAACCTGGGTAATCTGCAACGGCGGATGGGCCGCTTGACGGACGCGCGCCGATCCTATGAACAGGCGCTGCGCATCCAGCCTCGCTATGCGTTGGCCGAATCCGCGCTGGCCGGCATGCCGCCCCCTTGAACGCTGACGGAGAGCTATGAAACGTCGTCCTTTTCTGCTGGGTCTGGCCCTATGGTCGGCGGCACCGCTCGTGGCGCGGGCCGCCGCCGACCGCAAGGCGATCATTCGCCAGGTTTACGCGGTGCCTGCCGAGGCCCTTTCCTTCACCCCGCAACATGCCGCGCTGTTGCGGCGGTTGCGCGCGCAATGGATGCCGATCGAATCTGGCGCGCCGGGCATTGATTTCGAACAGCCGCTGCTGGGCGGCCCCGACACGCTGGCCACGGCGCGGCAAGCGCTACGCACGTCGGACGATGCCGTGGCGATCCGCCGCATGGCGGAGCTATGCCGGTTGATACCCCGCTACGTGGCGACGCTGGGCAAGCTGTCGCCCGGTCGGTACACGGTGCCGCCCGAGATGCGGGAAGCGTTCGACTTCCCCGAAAGCGGGGTGGATGCCCAAGGCGGCTTCACGCTGCGCGCCGAACACCTCGTCTTGCTGCGCGCCGCCGTCTGGCGCCAGCCGGATGCCCAGCAATTGGAGGCCGTGCTGCGCGAAGGCGAACGCTTCTGGCCCATGCCGATGATCGACGGCAAGCGGCCCTATGGTGATGCCAGTTTCTACCAGATCGACATGGCGAACTTGCTGGGCGAGCCCTATGCGCTGGACGCCAAGGGCTACGCTATTACCGAGCCGGCCAAGGATGCGCGGCTGGAAAAGCTGCATTACGAGACGTTCGCGGCGCTACAGGTGTTCCTGGGGCATGCGACCGCCAGCAAGGCCAAGCGGTAGCTGGAAGCCGGAATCCGGAAGCCGGAAGCCTTTGTGCTCTACGTGCGATGGATGAAGCTGCGGATGTCGTCCAGGATGGGCACAGCCGCCAGCAACATCAGCAACAGCGCCAGCGGCCACGTGGAGCCAAAACCGAAGTTGAAGAAGGAATACGCGCCCGTCACGCCACCGACAAAGAACAGCGTCACCATCAGACTCAGCACAATGAGCTTGCCCCGATCGGCGCGCACGGGCGGCATGCTTTGCGCATCGCTCTTGGCCACGTTCCAGTAAAACAGCTTGCCCAGTTCGATGCCGATGTCGGTCACCATGCCGGTCACGTGCGTTGTGCGGATCTCAGAGCGCGACACCTTGGTGATCATCGCGTTTTGCAGGCCCATGATGTAGCACAGCAGCATCACGGTGCCTGGCACGTAGAACCATCGCAAGGTTTCCAGGTTGGCGCCAAGCAAGCCAAACCCCAGCAGCAACACGGCTTCGAAGAGTAGCGGCAAGGCGTATTCGCTGGCCAGGTGCGAGCGGCGTCCGAAGTTGATCAGGAAGGCCGAACTGGCCGCCCCCGCCAAGAACGACAACAAGGCCGCCAGCCCCTGCAACACCACCACCACGCCGCCCAGCGCCATGTGGTCGGCCATCATCGAGACGATGCCCGACATGTGCGAGGTGTATTGCTGGACGGCAAGAAAGCCGCCGGCATTGACCGCGCCGGCGGTAAACGTCAGGAAATAGGCAAGATGCCTGTTGGCTTGCGGGCTTCGGCTGACCGCCGTCAGCCGGCGCAAATACGGAATGGCCACGCGGCTCCCTTCAAGGCTTGATCGTCCAAGGGCGGGACCCGCCTGCCCTTCAAGACGCATCCCTGCATCCCAAACACGCACTCACTGCTGCGCGGATGACATTCTAGTCGCGCCAGCGGCTGGCCGACTACGGCTGGCGCACGGGGAAGAACACGCCGCCCAGCGTGCCGTTCATGCCGCAATACGGCGCCCAATACCCGGCCACGCGTTTGGCAGGCGGCCGTTCGGCCACGT
>CAJYKY010000068.1 GCA_913775005.1 uncultured Achromobacter sp. | reverse complement strand
CCGCCGCACACCGTGCCTTGGGAACCCAGGCGGTCGGTCACCCACTCGAACACGGTCAGGTTGTAGTAGTCCAGCCCGCGCACCAGGCGCGGGTTCAAGCTGTACTCAATACCGGCTTCGGTCAGGCGCTGGCACACGCCGTCGAAGTGCGCACGGGATTCCTCGCCCAGGAAATCGAACAGGCGCGGCGCGCTGTTGGCCATTTCCTGCATGGCGGGATTCTTCGTGTCCAGCACGCGCAGCGGATTCGTGTACAGGCGGCGCTGGCCGTCTTCGTCCAGGATGTCGCGGTGCTTTTCCAAGTGCTCGATCAGCGCGGCACGGTGTGCGGCGCGCTCGGCAGGCTGACCCAGCGAATTCAGCTCCAGGCGCACATCCTTCAGGCCCAGCAGCTTCCACAAGCGGGCCAGCATGACGATCAGTTCAGCGTCCACATCGGGGCCGGCAAAGCCCAGCGCTTCGACGTCGATCTGGTGGAACTGGCGGTAGCGGCCGCGCTGCGGGCGCTCGTGACGGAACACGGGGCCGATGGAATAGACGCGCTGCGGGCGGTCATAGAGCATATTGTGCTCGATGGACGCGCGCACGATACCGGCCGTCATTTCAGGACGCATCGTCAGCGATTCGCCGTTCAGCGCATCGGTGAACGTGTACATCTCTTTTTCAACGATATCGGTCACTTCACCAATACCGCGCGTAAACAGACGCGTATGCTCAAGCACCGGCGTACGCACATTGCGATAGCCATAGCCGCGCAGCCAGCCGCGCACGATTTCCTCGAACTGTTCCCAGCGGGCGCTCGGCCCGGGCAACACATCATTCATGCCGCGTATGGCGGCGACTTTCTGGAAAGCTTGAGTCATCTTGATCATGCCGCCACACGCGCCTGCCGGCGCGCTTTGCGGCTACACCCTTTCTTTTAATGAGAGGCGAGCACGCCGTAACGGCGCGCCACGTAGTCTTCGACGATGGCCTGGAACTCTTAGGCGATATGGTCGCCTTTGAGCGTGACCGTGCGTTCGCCATCCACGAATACCGGCGCCGCGGGGACTTCACCCGTACCCGGCAGACTGATTCCGATATCGGCATGGCGGCTTTCGCCCGGCCCATTGACCACACAGCCCATGACCGCGACGTTCATGCTTTCGACGCCCGGGTACTGCGACTTCCAGACCGGCATCTGACGACGCAGGAAGGACTGGATGCTGTCGGCCAGTTCCTGGAAGAACGTGCTGCTGGTGCGGCCACAGCCGGGGCACGCAACCACCATGGGCGTGAACGCACGCAGGCCCATGGTCTGGAGAATTTCCTGCGCCACGACCGCTTCGCGGCTGCGGTCGCCGCCGGGTTCCGGCGTGAGCGAAATGCGGATGGTGTCGCCGATGCCTTGTTGCAGCAGCACGGCCAACGCGGCGGTGGAGGCCACGATGCCCTTGCTGCCCATGCCGGCTTCGGTCAGGCCCAAGTGCAACGGGTAATCACAACGCGCAGACAGATCGCGGTAGACGGCGATCAAGTCCTGCACATGGCTGACCTTGCACGACAGGATGATGGCATCACGCCGCAAGCCCAGCTCTTCGGCGCGCTGCGCATTGGTAATGGCCGACACCACAAGCGCGTCGCGCATCACGGCACTGGCTTCCCAGGGCTGCGCGCGGCGCGAGTTTTCGTCCATCTTGCGCGCCATCAGTTCGTGATCCAGGCTGCCCCAGTTCACGCCGATGCGCACGGGCTTGTCATAGCGGCACGCCACTTCGATCATCTGCGCGAAGTTGTCATCGCGCCGCTTGCCGCCGCCCATGTTGCCCGGGTTGATCCGGTACTTGGACAGCGCCTGCGCGCATTCGGGAAACTGCGTCAGCAGCTTGTGCCCGTTGTAGTGGAAGTCGCCCACGAGCGGCACGTCGACGCCCATGCGGTCGAGCTGTTCGCGGATGGCGATCACTTCGCGGGCGGCCTCAGGCGTATTCACCGTGATCCGTACGAGTTCAGAACCGGCCATGGCCAGCTCTTTGACCTGGATCGCCGTGGCGATGGCGTCTGCGGTGTCGGTGTTGGTCATGGATTGCACGACCACGGGGGCATCGCCCCCGATCTTCACGACACGCTCGCCCCACTTCACCGCGACCGAACGCGTGGCACGGCGCAGCGCAGCCCCGACATCGGGAGGCGGCGCATCCTGGCAAGGCAGAGAAGAATCTTGCATCGGTGGAACCGGGTTACTTGGTCGGCTTCGGCAGCCAGTCGAACGGCAGCCATTGCTGCGGCAACCAGCCTTGCCAGAAGGCATACGCCGCGGCGGCGGCCAGCACCAGCACGATGGCGATCAGCCACCCCCACGACGTCGAAGACGAACGGTCGTCATCGGCATTGGATTGGGGAATGGAATGCGCCGAATGCAGGGCGCCCGGGCTCAGCTTCACCGGACCGGTGACGCGCGCCTTGGGGTCCAGCGAGTCGACGATGGCTTGCGAATCTGCGCCCAGCAGGCGCGCATAGTTGCGCACCAGGCCGCGCAGCGAAACGCCCGTGGGCAAGTCCGCCCACGCTTCGTTTTCAAGGGCTTCGATCTGCTTGGTAGAAAACTTGATGCGGCTGGACACTTCATCCAGCGACCAGCCTTTGGACTGGCGTAGCGCTCGTAACGCCGAGCCGACGTTGCCCGCAGCGCTGGCGGGCGTTTCAGAAACTGCAGAAGCGAAATCCTGCGTCATGCATGCACCTGTTTAATTGGTATGGTCTGGCGCTGTGCGGCGTTGCGCTCGGTAATCCGAGTGCGATCGCGCACCTCTCCGGCCAGTTGACCACAAGCTGCATCGATGTCGTCGCCCCGGGTCTTGCGCACGGTCGTGATGATGCCAGCATCCATCAGGCGCTGCGCGAAGACTTTCACGCGCGCGGAATTGGAACGCTTCAGGCCCGACTCGGGGAAGGGGTTGAACGGAATCAGATTGAGCTTGCAGCGGATCTGGCGTGCAATGTGGATCAGTTCCTTGGCGTGCTGGTCGGTATCGTTGATGCCGTCCAGCATGCAGTATTCAAAGGTGATGAAGTCGCGCGGCGCAAACGCCAGATAGCGTTCGCAGGCCGCCAGCAACTCTTTCAGCGGGTACTTCTTGTTCAGCGGCACGAGCTCGTCGCGCAGCGCATCGTTGGGCGCATGCAGCGAAACGGCCAGCGCCACCGGACAGTCTTGCGACAGGCGGTCCATCATGGGGACGACGCCCGACGTGGACACCGTGACGCGGCGGCGCGACAAACCATAGGCGTTGTCGTCCAGCATCAGGCGCAGGGCCGGCAGCACCTGGTCGTAATTGAGCAGGGGTTCGCCCATGCCCATCATGACGACGTTGCTGATGACGCGAGTATCTTCGGTGGCTTTGGCGCTTTCCAGGCGGGCGGTGCCGATATCGGCTTCCAGCACGCGCTTGGCCCACCACAGCTGACCGATGATTTCGCTGGTTTTCAGGTTGCGGTTAAAGCCCTGATGCCCCGTGGAGCAGAAGCGGCAGTTCACCACGCAGCCGGCCTGGCTGGAAATGCAAAGGGTGCCGCGATCGTCTTCAGGGATGAAGACGGTTTCGATGGCATTGCCCTGCCCCACGTCGAACAGCCACTTGCGCGTGCCGTCGGTCGAGCGTTGCTCGATATTGACGGGCAAGGCTTCAATGCGGCAGTTCGATGCGAGCTGGCTGCGGAATTCGCGCGCCAGGTCGGTCATGGCGTCGAACGAATCGGCGCCGCGCTGGTGCATCCAGCGTTGCAGCTGACGAGCGCGAAACGGCTTGCCGCCCCACTGCCCGACAAGTTCGGACAGGGCGGAGCCATCCAGCCCCAGCAGATTGATTCGTTCGACGGATTCCATGACCTGGTAGTGCTAAAACGCTAAAAATCTAAAAACAGTGCTTCTCGCTTACGCGAAAATCAACGGCTGTGGATGTTGATTTCGGGGAAGAAGAAGGCGATTTCGACAGCAGCCGTTTCCGGAGCGTCGGAGCCGTGCACGGCGTTGGCGTCGATGCTGTCGGCGAAGTCGGCGCGGATGGTGCCAGGAGCGGCCTTCTTCGGGTCGGTGGCGCCCATCAGGTCACGATTCTTCAGGATGGCTTCTTCGCCTTCCAGCGCTTGCACGAACACGGGGCCCGAGATCATGAAATCGACCAGGTCCTTGAAGAAGGGGCGTTCCTTGTGCACGGCGTAGAAACGCTCGGCGTCGGCGCGCGACAGTTGCACGAGGCGGGCGGCGATGACCTTCAGGCCGGCTTGTTCGAAACGGCCGACGATCTGGCCGATGACGTTCTTGGCGACGGCGTCGGGCTTGATGATCGAGAGGGTGCGTTGGATGGACATAAGGAACTCCGAAAGCTGATTTCTGACTGGTTTCTGATGAATTGCCTGGCGTGGCTCTGCACTTGTTGGTGTCACCCTTGAAGTGTCATCGCGCGGTTGGCGCACAGGCGGTCCGGGTTGCTTGATCGATGCCGTTTGGCATGCCGTCTGGCATTCCGGGCCGTCCTGAGCCACATGGCCAAGGCAGGGATTCGACACTGCCTACCGATCGGATGCGCCCTCAATTCAGGTCGAGAATACCGAAATGTGAGCTTTCAAGCGCACATTTCTGAAGGAATCCTCAATGAATTCAGGGACTTCTAAAAGGTTTTCAGTAACCCGGTATTCTAACACGCTGAGAAGACCGCATTACATCTTAAAATGAGCGGTTTGCTGCCCGTATCCCTATCCCCGGGCGCCCTGTTTGCCGGAACCCTGTAATGACTCAAGCCGCTTCCCCGAACGCCGCGAATCCCGCGAGCGACACCCCGGAACTCTCCAAGAGCTTCGAACCCTCCGAACTGGAATCCCGCTGGTACGCCGAGTGGGAAAAGCGCGGGTACTTCACGGCGGGTCAGCACGTAAAAACGGGGACGGAAAGCCAACCCTACGTCATCCAGTTCCCGCCGCCCAACGTGACCGGCACCCTGCACATGGGCCACGCGTTCAACCAGACCATCATGGACGGGTTGATCCGCTACCGCCGCATGTCGGGCGATGACACCGTGTTCATCCCCGGCACCGACCACGCCGGCATCGCCACGCAAATCGTTGTTGAAAGACAGCTGGACGCCCAGAAGGTTTCCCGCCACGACCTGGGCCGCGAAAAATTCGTGGAGAAGGTCTGGGAATGGAAGGAAAAATCGGGCAACGCCATCACCGAACAGGTGCGCCGCCTGGGCGCGTCGGCCGACTGGCCCCGTGAATACTTCACCATGGACGACCGCATGTCGCGCGGCGTCGTGGAAACCTTCGTGCGCCTGCATAAACAGGGCCTGATCTACCGTGGCAAGCGTCTGGTCAACTGGGACCCGAAGCTGCTGACCGCCGTGTCCGACCTGGAAGTGCAGTCGGAGGAAACCGACGGCCACATGTGGCACATCCTCTACCCCTTCGTTGATGGTCCGCAAACCATCGTCGACAAGGATGGCCAAACCGTCACGCTGCGCGGCATGACCATCGCCACGACCCGCCCGGAAACGATGCTGGCTGACGGCGCGTTGTGCGTGCATCCCGAAGACCCGCGCTACCAGCACCTGATCGGCAAGCAGGTCGAACTGCCGCTGTGCGACCGCAACATCCCGATCATTGCCGACGATTTCGTCGACCCGGCTTTCGGCACGGGTTGCGTCAAGATCACCGGCGCGCACGATTTCAACGACTATGCCTGCGCCATGCGCCATGATCTGCCGCTGATCGTGATCTTCACGCTGGATGCGCACATCAATGAAAACGGCCCCGCGCAATTCCAGGGCATGGAACGCTACGAAGCGCGCAAGGCCGTCGTGGCCCAGCTGGATGCCGAAGGCTATCTGGTCAAGGTCGAACTGCACAAGATGATGCAACCCAAGGGCGACCGCACCGGCGTCGTGCTGGAACCCATGCTGACGGACCAATGGTTCGTCGCCATGAGCAAGCCCGCGCCCGAAGGCACGCTGAACCCGGGCAAGAGCATCACCGAAGTGGCGCTGGAAGTCGTGGCCGACGGCCGCATCCAGTTCTACCCGGACAACTGGACCACCATCTACAACCAGTGGCTGAACAACATCCAGGACTGGTGCATTTCGCGCCAACTGTGGTGGGGCCATCAGATCCCGGCCTGGTACTCGGAAGACGGCCAGGTATTTGTGGCGCACGACGAAGCGGGCGCCATCGAACAGGCGCGTGCCGCCGGCGTCACCGGTGACCTCAAGCGCGATCCGGACGTACTGGACACCTGGTTCTCGTCGGGCCTGGTGCCCTTCACGACGCTGGGCT
>CAJYKY010000067.1 GCA_913775005.1 uncultured Achromobacter sp. | reverse complement strand
CATGAACGGTCTGCACCCCATTTTCATTACCCCGCCTTTGGAGTCCCCGGCCTGTCGTCGGGTTTTAACGGATAGGTAAGCATCGGTACCACGTCTACAGTGCACATCCTGGCATGTAAGAAAGTTTAAGCAAAAAGTATTTTTCGCCGTTCCTGTTTTCTCCGCTTTTCAGCCGCACCCCCACTCTGCTCCCCTATCCGGAGGTTTTGCCATGCTGTCGAAGAAACTCCCCCTGGCTGCTGCCGCCGCCGTCGCCGCTTTGTTCGCCCTGCCCGCGCTGGCGCAGATGAAGGTTGGCGTCGTCACCTCGTCCACCGGCCCGACCGCGCTGGTCGGCATCCCGCAAAAGAACACGGTGCCGCTGTTGCCCAAGAAGATCGGCGACCTGACCGTGGAATACATCTCGCTGGATGACGCCAGCGATTCCACGAACTCGGTCACCGCCTTCAAGAAGCTGATCTCGGAGCAGAACGTAGACGCGCTGATCGGCCCGTCGGGTTCGCCCAACGCGATGGGGGTGATTCAGTTCGCCGCCGAAGCCGGCGTGCCGATGCTGGCGCCGGTTGGCACGGCGGCCGTGGTGTTGCCGATGAACGAGCAGAAGAAGTGGGTGTTCAAAACCACGCAGAACGACGACATCATCGCGCGCGCGCTGGTGGATCACATGGCCAAGAACGGCATCAAGACGGTGGGTTTCATCGGCTTGAACGACCCGTATGGCGAGAATTGGTACAAGGTGTTCTCTGGCCTGGCCGCCGAAAAGGGCATCAAGATCGCCGCGAACGAACGCTACCTGCGCTTTGATAGCTCGGTGACTGGCCAAGCGCTGAAGATCCTGGCCGCCAAGCCGGACGCCGTGCTGGTCGCCGCCCCCGGCGCCGCCAGCGTGCTGCCGCAGACGACGCTGTTCGATCAAGGCTACAAGGGCAAGTTCTATCAGACTCACGGCGCTGCCCTGCCCGACTTCCTGAAGCTGGGCGGCAAGAAGGTGGAAGGCACGGTGCTGGCCGCCAGCCTGATGCTGGTGCTGCCGGAAATGCCGGACAGCAACCCGTCCAAGAAGGTCGCCAGCGACTACATCGCCGCCTATGAAAAGCTGAATGGCTCCAAGCCCGCCACCTTCGGCGCCAACGTCTATGACGCCGGCCTGCTGCTGGAAAAGGCCGTGCCGGTTGCGGAAAAGGCCGGCAAGCCGGGCACCAAGGAATTCCGCAGCGCCCTGCGCGACGCGCTGGAACAGACCAAGGAGCTGGTCGGCACGCAAGGCGTCTACAACATGACCGCCGCCGACCACAGCGGCTTCGATGACCGTGGCCGTGAGCTCATCACGGTGAAGGACGGCAACTGGACGCTCGTCAAGTAACACCACGGACTTCCGCATGAATGCTCAGATCGCCTTGATACTTGGGCAGGACGGCATCACCAACGGCGCGATCTATGCGTTGCTGGCGTTGTCGATCCTGCTGGTCTTTACCGTTACCCGCGTGCTGTTCATCCCTCAGGGCGAGTTCGTCGCCTTCGGCGCGCTGACCATGGCGGCCATACAGGCCGGCCGCCCGGTCTTGCTGGTGTGGCTGCTGCTGGCGTTCGCGCTGGCCGAAGCCGCCGCCGACCTGATGGCGCGGGCCAAGCGCCCCGGCCAGCGCCGCCAGCGCGGCCTGTGGCGCATTGGTGTCAAGGTGATCTACCCGCTGATCCTGGCGGCGCTGCTGTACCAACTGCCGCTGGCGCAGTTGCCGATGGCGGTGCAGGCCTTGCTGACGCTGCTGCTGGTGGTGCCGATGGGGCCGCAGCTGTACCGGCTGTTCTATCAGCCGATCGCGTCGGCTTCCACGCTGGTGCTGTTGATTGTGTCGATTGCCGTGCACCTGGCGCTGGTCGGCCTGGGGCTGTTGGCTTTTGGCGCCGAGGGCGCGCGCACCGCGCCGTTCAGCGACGCCACGCTGGCGCTGGGCCCTATGAACGTCAACAGCCAGGCGCTGTGGGTCGTGGCGGTGTCTGCGGTGCTGATCGTGGTGCTGTATCAGTTCTTTGAACGGTCGATGTACGGCAAGGCGCTGCGCGCCGCCGCGTTCAACCGGCTGGGCGCACGGCTGATGGGCATCTCGCCCATCTTCGCCGGGCGCGCCACCTTCTTTCTGGCCGCGCTGATCGGCACGGTGTCGGGCATTCTTATCGCGCCCATCACGACCATGTATTTCGATTCGGGCTTCATGGTCAGCCTAAAGGGCTTCGTGGGCGCCATCATCGGCGGGCTGGTCAGCTATCCGCTGGCCGCCGCCGGCGCCATCCTGGTGGGGCTGATCGAAGCGTTCTCGTCGTTCTACGCCAGCGCCTACAAGGAAATCATCGTGTTCACGCTGATCATCCCCGTGCTGCTCTGGCGTTCGTTGAAAAGCCATCACGTCGAGGAAGAAGACGAATGAATCCGCGCATCATCCTCTTCGTATTCCTGGCGCTGCTGGCGTTGGGGCCGCTGGCCCTGCCGCCGTTCTATGTGACCTTGCTGAACTACATCGGCCTGTATGCGCTGGTGGCGCTGGGCCTGGTGCTGCTGACGGGCGTGGGCGGGCTGACCAGCTTCGGCCAGGCGGCCTTCGTGGGCGTGGGCGCCTACACCACGGCATTGTTGACGACTCGGGCCGACTCGCTGCCGTCGTGGTTGGCGTGGCTGGGCGCATCGCCGTGGCTGACCTTGCTGACCGGGCTGGTGCTGACGCTGGTCATCGCCTACCTGCTGGGCGCGATCACGCTGAAACTGTCGGGCCACTTCCTGCCGCTGGGCACCATCGCGTGGGGCCTGTCGCTGTACTTCGCCTTCGGTTCCGTCGAAGGCCTGGGCGGTCATACCGGCATCCCGGACATCCCCGCCATCAATCTGTTCGGCTGGTCGCTGAACCAGGGCGGCAGCATCTATTACCTGATCTGGGCGTTCCTGCTGGTCGCCGTGTGGTCCACGCAGAACCTGCTGGATTCGCGTGAAGGCCGCGCCATCCGCGCGCTCAAGGGCGGGCGCGTCATGGCGGAATCGATGGGCGTGGACACCGCGCGTTCGCGCATGGTGATCTTCATCATCGCGGCCTTGCAGGCCTGCGCGTCGGGCTGGCTGTACGCGCACATGCAGCGCTTTGTGAACCCGAATCCGTTCGGCTTGCAGATGGGCATTGAATACCTGTTCATGACCGTCATCGGCGGCGCGGGGCAGGTCTGGGGTGCGCTGGTGGGTGCGGGCGTGTTCACCGTGCTCAAGCAGTGGCTGCAAGACTGGATGCCCAAGCTGCTCGGGCAGACGGGCAACTTTGAAGTCATCGTCTTTGGCTTTGGCATGGTGCTGCTGCTGCACCGCGCGCGTAGCGGCCTGTGGCCGGTGTTGACGCGCTGGGTGCCCGTGAAGAAGTCGGTGCGCCGCGTGGACATGAATGCCGAACCGCTGCCCCGCAAGCCCATGCCGGCGCGTGGCGAGGTCGTGCTCAAGGCCGTGGACGTGACGCGCAAGTTCGGCGGGTTGGTGGCCAACAACGCCATGAACCTGGAGATACGCGCTGGCGAGATCCTGGCGCTGATCGGCCCCAACGGCGCCGGCAAGAGCACGATGTTCAACCAGATTTCGGGCGTGGATACGCCAACGTCTGGCCAGGTGACGCTGCTGGGCGAGTCCGTGGCGGGCACGGGCGCGCGGCGGATTGCGCGATTGGGGCTGTCGCGCACGTTCCAGCACGTGCGGCTGCTGGGCCGCATGAGCGTGCTGGAGAATGTGGCGATCGGCGCGCATCTGCGCGGGCATCGCGGCGTGCTGCCGGCGGCCTGGCGCATGGACCGGCCGGAAGAAGCGCGGCTGTTGGCCGAAGCGGCGCGTCA
>CAJYKY010000066.1 GCA_913775005.1 uncultured Achromobacter sp. | reverse complement strand
TTCACGCGGATGCCGCGCGCGCCCAGTTCAGCCGCCGCCGCGCGGGTGATGCCCAGCACGCCCGCCTTGATGCCGGAATACACCATGGAGCTGGGCGCGGATTTCAGCGCGGCGGTCGAGGCTACGTTGACGATGGCGCCGCCGCGCTGAAATCCGCGCCCAGCTCCATGGTGTATTCCGGCATCAAGGCGGGCGTGCTGGGCATCACCCGCGCGGCGGCGGCTGAACTGGGCGCGCGCGGCATCCGCGTGAACGCCGTGTGCCCCTCGGCCGTTCCCACCGAAGGCACACAACGCAACCGCAACGCCGAACGCGACGCACGCCGCGTGGCCAGCACCCCCATGGGCCGGCTGGGCACGGTGGAAGACGTAGCGAGCGGCATCGCCTTCCTGGCCAGCGACGAAGCGCGCTTCATCACGGCGCAGGCGCTGGTTGTGGACGGCGGTATTACGTTCACGACGCTGTGATGGACACCGTTCTGTTGACCGGCGCAGCCAGCGGCATCGGCCGCGCCACGGCCTGGCGCCTCGCGCGCCTGGGCCACCGTTGCGTGCTGGTGGACCGCAATGCCGATGCGCTGCATGCGCTGTTGCAGCAATTGCAGGAAACGGCGCCGGTTGCGCACGCCCCGCATCTGGCGCGCGTCGTGGACTTGACCGATCCGGAACAGATTCTTGCGCTGGCCGACGGCCTGCCGCCGCTGGACGCGCTGATCAATAACGCCGGCATGACCGACGCCAGCAATCTGCCTGTCATCGAGCAGGCGGAAGACAACTGGCAACGGCTGCTGGATCTGAACCTGCACGCGCCCGCCCGGCTGCTGAATGCGCTGCACGACCGGCTGGCGAAAGACGCGCGTATCGTCAACGTGGCCTCGGGCGCGGGCCTACGCGCTATTCCGTGGCGCGGCGCCTACAGCCCCAGCAAAGCGGGCTTGATTGCACACACCCGCGCCGTGGCGCGCGCCTATCCGGAACTGCGGGTCAGCGTGCTTTGCCCGGGCTTCGTCCAGACCGAACTGGTGGACGGACTGATCGCATCAGGCCGCCTGGACCCGGCACGCGCGGTGGCCAAGATCCCCTTGGGCCGCCTGGCCGACCCCGACGACATCGCCTGCGCCCTGACCTTCCTGGCCAGCCGCGACGCCGCGCCGCTCTCGGGCGGCCAGCTGTGCGTGGACGGCGGCTCGTCGATCTTCGGCGGCAGCCAGGCATACATGCTTACGGGCATCGCGAGGTTGGCGAGCGACACGCCGCTACGGCTGAGGGTGCGAGGTCGCGCTTGGCCGGGGGTGGAGGAAGACGGCAGGCAAAGCGGGGATACGGGCGCGGAGGACCGCCAGGACAGGCAGCGAGGCTATCCTGCCAGGGCAGACACTCAGGACACGCGTTGCGGCGAGTCCGCCACGCTGGAGATGCCGGACCGGTATCGGGGCGAGCCCACCGCGCTCGGCTCGCCGGACACCTATTGGGGCTACCCCGCCATGCTGGATACCACCGTGCTGGATAGCGCGCCCGGCGAACGCCTTGCCGCCACGCTGGCGGCCGCCCGCCGTCATGATGCGCGCGGCCCAGGCAGCCTGACCGTCGTGCTGCCCCGCCCCTCCTCTGATTGGCAACACGCGGGCGACGACGCCGCCGCCCGCATGCTGATCTCCACGCTGGCCGCTGAATGGGGTCCCGCTGCTCACCGCATCAATGCGGTGGAGGTGGATGCCTCGCATGGCGATGCCCAGGCCAGAGATGCCAGAAACGGGGGAGAGACAGGCGCAAATGCCACACACGC
Source organism: uncultured Achromobacter sp. (assembly GCA_913775005.1). Classification (GTDB taxonomy): domain Bacteria; phylum Pseudomonadota; class Gammaproteobacteria; order Burkholderiales; family Burkholderiaceae_B; genus Achromobacter. The sequence continues at coordinate 969 of CAJYKY010000066.1, read as the reverse complement.
AGGCGCCCAGTTGGCGCCATTACTGCGCTTCGTTGCGGGCGCCCAGGCGCAGTACCTGACAGGACAGACGCTATGCACCCGCTGACTGATAACGCCCCCGTGCCTGATCTCGCCGCCATCAAATCCCGCTTCATCGCCGCGCGCGGCTACTGGCGGCCTTGGACCGAAGCCTTGCTGCAAGCCAACCCGGCATTCTTATCGCACTACGCGGAGTACGCGGGCTATCCCGCGCGCACCGGCCCGCTGACGCCCCGCATGATCGAATTGATCTACGTGGCGCTGGATGCATCCGCCACGCATCTGTACGAGGCAGGGCTGACGACGCACTTGCGGCTGGCCCACGAGGCAGGCGCATCGGAAGCCGATATCTTCGATGTGCTGCATCTGGTCACGTGCCAGGGGCTAAGCGCCGTGCTTCAGGGCGCTGATCTGCTGCATGAGGCAGCGGCGTTGGAAACGCCAAAAGCATCTGCGACTTCGTTGGCGTCTGCTAGTGCGGCTGCTTCGGCTGCTTCTGCCGCTTCGGCTGCTTCGGCTGCTTCAGCTGCGTCGGCGGCGTCGGCTGCGACGGTGGCTTCGTCTGCTGTTGCCCCTTCTGCCGCCTCCGCCGCTTCGACGCCCCTGCCGCCCGATCATCCCTTGCGCGCCCGCATCGACGCCTTGTGGCCAGAAGAAGCGCCACGCCTGCTGCGGCTGGCAGCGCTAGACGCGGGTTATGTCTCGGTCATGCTGGATTTCATCGAAGGCGGCCGTCCCGCGAACGGGCTGACCGACGGCGAGCGGACACTCGTGCGCATTGCGCTGCACGCATGCTTCACCGGCCGAGACGAGCATGCGCTACGAGCGCTCATCCCCCACGCTTTAGCGCACGCCACCCCGCCAGCGGAAATCCTGCAAGCCATTCAGCTAGGCGCGCATCTGTCGGTACATGGCGCCGCCATGGGCGCCGTCGCTCATGCCAAGCGGCAG
>CAJYKY010000065.1 GCA_913775005.1 uncultured Achromobacter sp. | reverse complement strand
AGTGCATCCAGCACGCGCGCGGTGTAATCGGCGCCTTGGGCCGGGCTGGATGGGCTGGGGTGCTCGGAGCCCGCCTTGGTGGCGCAGATCCACGACACCTGGGCAAGCTTGCCGTCCAACACGTCCTGCCGCAGCGCGTCCAGGTCATGCGTCGTTAGCGCCTTTTCCTTGAGGGCGGCCGATGAACCTGGCAGACCTTGGTAAGCATCGCGGTACGCCTTGAAGCCTGCCGTGGGATTCAGCGAATAGTTGTCCGCCATGTTCTGGTAGATGCGCCAGCTGATGCCGGCCGCTTCCAGCCGTTCGGGATAGGTCGTCCAGGTATAGGCGCGCGCCGGGTCGCCACCTTTGAGCTTGTTGTAGACGTTGCCCAGCGCCGGGCCATTGCCGCGCCCTTCGCCGTCGTTGGTGCCTGTCCACACAAACAGGCGATTGGTGTTGGTGCCGCCCGTGAATGAGCAGTGATAGGCGTCGCAGACGGTGAAGGCGCGCGCCATCGCGTACTGGAAGGGCATGTCGATGTCGGTGTAATACGCCATCGAATGGTTTTTCTTGGCGGCCGGCCAGTTGCCCATGCGGCCGGCATCCCAGGCGTCTTGCGCGTTGGACCAGGTGTGCGGGGTGCTGGCGATGCGCAAGGTTTCGAAGGCCTCGCGCGTGTCCAGGTGATACGGCAGCACCGTGCGCGGCGCGCCGTCGTCCGGCTTGTCGTTAAATTGCGCCCAGACGCTGCGGTGGCGCAAGTCGGGGCTGTCCGGCACGGGAATGGGGAAGCGGTCGCCAAAGCCACGCACGCCAGCCAGCCCGCCGAAATAGTGGTCGACTGACCGGTTTTCCTGCATGAAGATCACGATGTGTTCCACATCGCGGATCGTGCCGGTGCGGCGGTTTGCCGGAATGGCGAGCGCGCGCCGGATGGAAGCGGGCAACAGCGCCAGCGCGCTGCTGGCGCCGGCGAGGGTTGCGCTATGACGAAGGAAATCGCGTCTGCTGTGCATGGGCTTACCCAACGGTATGGTGCCCACAGCGTACGCGGATTTCCGGTGTTTTTCCTGACGGGAAGCTTCATGCCGGGATGCCGTGGCTGGAAAGCCGGGGCATCCCGAGGCGGGTCTTACTTGCCAGCGGTGGAGGCCGCGTAATCCATGTACAGCTTGTGCGCGCGGCGGGCCATCGGGCCGTATTCCAGCGGACGGTCTTCGACGCGGTTCACGTGCACCACCTTGCCGTAGTTGCCGGACGAGAACACTTCATCTGCGGTCTCGATATCGGCGCGCGTCAGGCTGCGTTCCTGCACGTCTACGCCGTCGGCCTTCAACAGCGCCAGCACGCGGCGGCGCGTGATGCCGTTCAGGAAGGTGCCGTTGTCGACGGGCGTGTACACCACGCCGTCTTTGGCGATCCACAGATTGCTGGTGGCGAACTCGGCGATGTTGCCCGCGCCGTCCAGCATGATGGCGTTGTCGAAACCCTTTTCGGCGGCTTCGCGGATAGCGCGCTGGCCGTTCGGATACAGGCAAGAGGCCTTGGCGTCAGTGGGCGCCATGTTGGGCCACGAACGCGCGAAGCTGGAGAAGCAGGCCGAGAAGCCTTGCTCGCCCGGCATCGGCACCTTGAACACGTGCAAGACGAATTGCGTCTTGTCGGCGTCGGGCAGGAGGAAGCCGTCGGCGCAATAGAACATGGGCTTGATATAGAGCTCGGTGCCGGCGGGGAACTTGGACACGGCTTCCAGGCAGAGCTTCTGGATCTCTTCCCAGCCCATCTGCGGCTTCATCAGCATCTTTTCGGCCGAGCGCACGACGCGCTGGCAGTGCAGGTCCAGATCGGGCGTCAGGCCGCGAAAAGCGCGCGCCCCGTCAAAGACCATGCTGGCCATCCAGAAGGCGTGGTCGGCGGGGCCGAGCAGTTTGGGGTTGTCGGTGGTCCAGTGACCGTTGTGCCAATACAAGGCGTCCATGCTTGTCTTCCTTCACTTGTGTGGGGTGGCGCGCGGACGGATGCGTCACGCGCGCCGAAACGTCAGGATACATGAGGTCACGCCAGCCTTCGCGGCGCGACCCTGGCAGATCACTCGCGGGCCAGTGCGGCCTGCACGCGGTCGGCGGCGTCGGCAGGCATCCATTGCCGCCAGACGGGGCCGTACTGCTTGAGGAAGTAGCGCGCCGCGTCCTCGGGTTCCTTGCCTTCGTTTTCCAGCCAGCCCAGCGTGGCGTTGATGGCGTCGTCCGGCACGGTCAGCTTGGCGAGGAATTCCGTGATCTTCGGCGCCTCTTTGGCGAACGCGGCATTCACGCCGGTGACGACGGGGTTGGGCTTGAATTCCGTAGGCACCGGGTTGGCGCACTTGGGGTCGGTCATGCAGGTGTAGGCCGCCTGGTCGAACGCGGGCAGTTCAAGCTTGACCAGATCCAGCGCGCCGACCAGCGAGGTCGGCGTCCAGTAATAAAAGACGATGTCGCGCTTGCGTTTGTAGGCCGACACGATGGCGGCCTTTTGCGCCGCGCCCGAGCCGGGCGCGAACAAGGAATAGTCCTTGTCCAGCTTCAAGGCGCGCAGCAGGTTGTCGTTCAGTGTGCCGCAGGCCCAGCCGGCGGGGCAGCCGTAGATGCGGCCGCGCCCTGGCTCTTCGGGGTCAATGAACACCTCTTTGAAGCGAGCAAGGTCCGATGCTGACTTCAGCTCGGGGTGACGCTCGACCGTGTAGCGCGGCACGTACCAGCCTTCGCCCGCGTCGTACACATGGCCCACGCCCAGCACCTTGCCGCTGGCCAGCGCCTTTTTCCAGGCGCCTTCGATCTGGCCGGGCCAGACCTCGGGTGTGATGTCGACATCGCCGCGCTGCAACGCCGCCAGCATCGGCAGCGTTTCGCCGATTTCAACGGTGGTCTTGCAGCCGTAGCCGTGTTCGAGCACATAGCGTTCGATGCCTGCCAGCACCAGGTTGGATTCCCAATTCAGCCCGCTGAACCGGATCGGTCGTTGGACTTCGCAAGTGGCGGCTGAGGCATTGGGGGCGGGAGGGGCCGACTGGGCGGTTGAGGCGAGCAGCGCCGCGGTCAAGGCGAGCGCAGCGGAAACAACGGGGGCGAGCGTATGCGGTTGGCGCATGGTCAGGCACCTGTGGGGTTGGGTGCGTTTCATTGTACGGGGGTGGGCGAACCCAAACGCAGACGTGAAAATGCAAACGGGGCCGCAGCAGCGGCCCCGTCGATGTCTAGCGGGTAACTGTTCAGCCGCGGGTTCAGGCGCGCGCAGCGCGCCGGCGGTCCAGGAAGGCGCCAACTTCGCCCACGATGCCACGGCGGAAGGCCAGCACGCAGATGACGAAGATCAG
>CAJYKY010000064.1 GCA_913775005.1 uncultured Achromobacter sp. | reverse complement strand
TGGTACAAGCTGCGCACCGATCCGATCCTGAAGTTCATGGTTACGGCGCTGTCGTTCTACGGCATGTCCACGTTCGAAGGCTCGATGATGTCGATCCGCACCGTCAATGCGCTGTCGCACTACACGGACTGGACCATCGGCCACGTGCACTCCGGTGCGCTGGGCTGGGTCGCCATGATTTCGTTCGGCTCGCTCTACTACCTGATCCCGCGCCTGTATGGCCGCGAAAAGATGTACAGCGTGCGCGCCATCGAACTGCACTTCTGGATTGCGACCATCGGCGTGGTGTTGTACATCGCCGCCATGTGGATCGCCGGTGTGCAGCAGGGCTTGATGTGGCGTGACACCGCGCCGGACGGCACGCTGGTCTACAGCTTTGTCGAAGAACTGAAGACGCGCGTTCCGTATTACCTGATTCGTTTGCTGGGTGGCACCTTGTTCCTGTCGGGTGTGTTCGTCATGGCCTGGAACGTGTGGAAGACGGTGCGCGGTGCGCAACCGGTCAACCCCGCGATTCCCGTGGACGTTCCCCATGCTGCTCGCCCGCCGGTCGCTGTGACCGCCGAGCCGGCCACTGTTTGACGAGGACATCATGGCCAACAAGAAAACTGGCTTCTTTTCTCACCAGACGCTTGAGAAGAATATCGGCTGGATGATCATCGCCAGCATCCTGGTGGTGTCGTTTGCCGGGCTGGTTCAGATCATTCCGCTGTTCTTCCAGCACAGCACGACGACACCCGCAGCGGGCGTCGAACCCTACAGCCCGCTGCGCCTGATGGGCCGCGACGTGTACATCCGTGAAGGCTGCGTCGGCTGCCACTCGCAGCAAGTGCGCGTGCTGGCCGCTGAAGTGCAGCGCTACGGCTCGTACTCGACGGCAGCGGAGTCGGTGTTCGACCATCCGTTCCTGTGGGGCTCCAAGCGTACCGGGCCCGACCTGGCGCGCGTGGGCGAGCGCTACTCCGACGACTGGCACCGCATCCACTTGCGCGACCCGCGCAAGCTGGTGCCGGAATCGAACATGCCGGCCTATCCGTGGTTGCAAAAGACCGTGATCACGGGCGAGAACATCGCCGACCGCATGCGGGCATTGCGCAAGCTGGGCGTGCCGTACACGGACGAGCAGATCGCCGCGGCGCCCAAGGCCATCGAAGGCAAGACGGAAGAGGACGCGCTGGTCGAATACCTGCAAAGCCTGGGGGTGGGTGTGCGCAAAGCCAAGCAGGCTGAAGAGGCGAAGCAGGCCGAGGAAGCGAAGAAGGCTGCGCAGTCGACTTATCAATCGACCGGGCAATCGACCGCCCAATCGGCGGCGCAACCCGCCGTGCCTGCGGCCACGGGAGGCTGATCATGATGGCTTACCTCTCCGCAATCATTACCGCCATTTCCATGGCGACCTTTTTCGGCATCGTCTGGTGGGCCTGCTCGCGCGGCCGCCAGGGTGCCAATCGCGAATCGGCCATGCTGCCGTTCGCCCTGCCCGATGAGTTCGGCCAGGCTCAACAAGATGGAGCGAATCGGTCATGAGCGATTTCGTTAATGGCTTCTGGGGGTATTTCATCTCGGTCGTCGCCGTGGGCGGCGTGGTCTGGTGCGTGTGGCTGCTGTACACGCAGCGCCGCTGGCTGGGCGCCAAGCCGGCCAGCGGCCAGGTCGAAGACACCGGCCACGTCTGGGACGGTGACCTGACCGAGCTCAACAACCCCGTTCCCACCTGGTGGACGTGGATGTATCTGCTGGCGTGCCTGTTCGCGCTGGGCTACCTGTTCTTCATGCCGGGCCTGGGTTCGTACAAGGGGCAGCTGGGTTACAGCAGCACCGAAGAAGTGGCGCGTCACCAGGCCAAGATGGCCGAAGCCGTGCGCCCCATCTACGCGCGCTTTGACACCATGACCGTGCCTGAAATCGCGCAGGACGCCGGCGCCCGCGAAATCGGCCAGCGCCTGTTCCTGAACAACTGCGCGCAATGCCACGGCTCGGACGCCAAGGGCGGCCCCAGCTTCCCCAACCTGACCGACGGCGACTGGCTGCACGGCGGCACGCCCGAAATCATCATGGAGACCATCAAGAAAGGCCGCCATGGCGTGATGCCTCCGTGGAAGGCCGCCATCGACGCCAAGACCGCCGGCGACATCGCGCAGTACGTGCGTTCGCTGTCGGGCCTGACCGCCGATCCGGTGCGCGTGTTCCGCGGCAAGCGTGAATTCGGCAACTTCTGCGTGGCCTGTCACGGTGTGGACGGCAAGGGTAACCAGCAGCTGGGCGCGCCCAACCTGACCGACGACGTCTGGCTGTACGGCAGTTCGGAAGCCTCGATCGTCAAGACCATCCTGGATGGCCGTGACAACCGCATGCCGGCGCAAGAGCATGTCCTGAACCCCGATCAGATCAAGGTGCTGACGGCGTGGGTGTGGGGCCTGTCGAACAAGCCGGAAGGCGGCGCGAAAGAGGCCGTGGTGGATACGGCAGCCGCCAGTACCGCCGCCGTCACCAAGTAAGGCCGCCGGCCGCGTAGATGGGGGGCAGCGCAAGCCGCCCCCCACATCACTAGACATACAGTACGGAGCAGCATATGGATGATGGGTCAACCGCAAGCGTCGGCACGCCGCCAGGCGGCGACCCACCGCCCTGGCGTCCGCATACGCGCCCGCCGCGTCCTGGGGCTGAAACCCTGGAGCAGACGCTGGCCGGGGTGCGCAGCAAGATCTACCCGCGATCCGTCAGTGGCAATTTTGCCCGCTGGCGTATCGCGTTCGTGTTTATCACGCAGCTGGTGTTCTACGGGCTGCCCTGGCTGCAATGGAATGGCCGGCAGGCCGTGCTGTTCGACCTGGGCGCGCGCAAGTTCTATCTGTTCGGGCTGGTGCTGTGGCCGCAGGACGTCGTGTACCTGGCGGTGCTGCTGATCATCTCGGCGTTGGCGCTGTTCCTGTTCACGGCAGTGGCGGGGCGTTTGTTCTGCGGCTATGCCTGTCCGCAGACGGTCTACACCGAAATCTTCATGTGGATCGAACGCAAGATCGAAGGCGACCGCATTGCCCGCATCCGGCTGGACGAAGCGCCTTGGAGCCTGCGCAAGGCGCGCATCAAGATCACCAAGCACGCGCTGTGGATCGCGCTGGCGTGGTGGACGGGGTCGACTTTCATCGGCTACTTTGCGCCGATCCGCGAGCTGGGCCACGAGTTGTTCACGCTGCAACTGGGCCCATGGCAATGGTTCTGGATGCTGTTCTATGGCTTTGCCACCTGGGGCAATGCCGGCTTCATGCGCGAGTCCGTGTGCAAATACATGTGCCCGTATGCGCGCTTCCAAAGCGTGATGGTGGACCCGGACACCTTCGTTGTCACCTACGACAAGCGCCGGGGCGACCCACGCGGCGGCCGGTCGCGCAAGGTCGACCACAAGGCCGCCGGCATGGGCGATTGCGTCGATTGCAGCTTGTGCGTGCAGGTCTGCCCGACGGGTATCGACATCCGTGATGGCCTGCAATACATGTGCATCGGCTGCGGCGCCTGTATCGACGCGTGCGAACAGGTCATGGACAAGATGCAGTACGAGCCTGGCCTCATCCGCTACACGTCGGAACGCGCCATGCTTGACGGCCTGTCCACGAAAACCGCGCGATCGCACCTGTTGCGTCCGCGTGTGTTGATCTACGGCACGCTGATCCTGATTCTGGCCGTGGCGTTCGTCGCGTCGCTGGCCATGCGCAACCCCTTGCGCGTGGACATCATCCGTGACCGCGGCGCGCTGGGCCGCGAAGTGGCGGGCGGCCAGATCGAAAACGTGTACCGCCTGCAAATCATCAACACGTCTGACACCACGATGCGGCTGCGCTTGTCGGCCGATGGCATGCCGGGCTTGTCGGTGCGCGCGGGCCGCCAGGAATCCGACTTGGTGGACGTGGACGCGGCCGCCAACAAGGTGGTGCCGATGGTGATCCGCGCGCCGGC
>CAJYKY010000063.1 GCA_913775005.1 uncultured Achromobacter sp. | reverse complement strand
CATGCGCCAGCCCTGGCCAGCCATGGCGGGACCGCCGATGATGAAGTCCAGCGGCATGAACACGTCTTCGCCGCGCGTCGGGCCGTTCATGAACATGGCGTTCAAGGGGAAGTGGCGGCGGCCGGTGTCCACGCCCGGGTGATCGTGCGGCACCAGCGCGCAGGTGATGCCCAGATCTTTCTTGCCACCCAGAAGGCCATCCGGGTCATACAGGCGGAACGCCAGGCCCAGCAAGGTGCAGACGGGGGCGAGCGTGATGTAGCGCTTGTCCCAGGTGACGCGCATGCCGATCACTTCGCGGCCTTGCCATTCGCCCTTGCAGACGATGCCGCTGTCGGGAATGGCGGCGGCGTCCGATCCGGCCCAGGGGCTGGTCAGCGCGAAGGCGGGCACTTCTTCGCCGCGCGCCAGGCGCGGCAGGTAATGGTTTTTCTGTTCGTCGGTACCGTAGTGCAGCAGCAGCTCGGCGGGGCCGAGCGAGTTGGGCACCATCACCGATACGGCCAACGCGGACGAACGCGTGGACAGCTTGGTTACGATTTCGGAATGGGCGTAGGCCGAGAACGCCAGGCCGCCGTATTCCTTGGGGATGATCATGCCCAGAAAGCCTTCGGACTTCAGATAGTTCCAGACGTCGGGCGGCAGGTCATGGCGTTCGTGCGTGACGCTCCAGTCATTGACCATGCGGCAGGCTTCTTCGGCCTGATGGTCCAGGAAGTGCTGTTCGGCGTCGGTCAGGCGCGGCCGGGGGTAGGCCAGCAGGCGGCTCCAGTCGGGGCGGCCACGGAACAGTTCACCTTCCCACCACACGGTGCCGGCCTCAAGCGCGTCGCGCTCGGTGTCGGACATCTGCGGCAGCACCTTGCGGTACAGGTTGAAGATCGGCGCGGACAGCAGCGCGCGGCGTACCGGCCGCAAGCCCAGCACGATGGCGGCAAGCAACGCAATGACGACCAGCGCAACGATGACTGCATTCATGAGTTTGTCTCCGTATGGGTTCTGTCTTGTTCTGTTCTGGCCGCCGTCGCAACGGCGCCGCTAGGTGCCGGTCACGGGCGGCAACGGCGCACGCAGGCCGCCTAGCAGAAAGCTCATCAGGCGCGGCAACAGCAGTTCGGGTTTGTCGGGCTGTTCGGATTCATCCACCGTCACGCCGGTGACCGAGCGCAGCAGATCGGTGCCGATGATGGCGTAGGACGTGGCGCCCAGCATGAACTGGAAGCGCCACATGATTTCGGCCTTGGGCACATCGGGCAGGGCGGCGTACAGCGCGTTGCGATAGCGCTCCAGCACGTCGGCATATTCCTCGGCGAACAGCGCGCGGATGAAATCGGACGGGTCGGTCATGGTGCGTTCCAACAGCGGCAGGAACGTGCTGCCTGCCTGCGCCGGGTCGGCGGCCAGGCGCAGCAGCGTGCCGAAGAAGGCGTCCACGATCTGGGAAGGCTTTAGCGGCTTACCGCCGGATTGCGCCTCAAGTTCGTCCAACAGGCGCAGCCGCTCGCTATTGAGTACGGCCAGGCGGCGTTTGAGCACCGCCTGCACGAGTGACTCTTTAGAACCGAAGTGATAGTTCACCGAGGCCAGATTGACCCCGGCGGCGGCGGTGATCTGACGCATCGAGGTGGCGTCGTGACCTTGCTGCGCGAACAGCGCCTCGGCCGTGTCGAGGATGGATTCGGGGGTGGTTGGCGTTCTGATTTCTTGCATAAGATTGAATTCAAACGTTCGTTTAAAAACCATTATGCGTTAGGGATGGAGGACATGCGAGCCTCGGCTATCCCCAATAGGGTTTACCCCTAACTTTTCCCGTCCCCCAGGCACAGGGCGACTTTCAGATATGCATGTACCGGGCCAGATACACCAGATGGATGAGGCAGCTCGCGCAGTTGGCCGAGCTGCCCCTCGGCCACGGGAAGGGGGCTGAGCCGTTCGTCCTCGGGCGGCGGCCCTAGGATGAATGTGGTCTGGAAGGCGCGGCCAAAACGCCGCAGTATCAGCGCGTAGACATAGATGCATCGATGCAAAGCACCGACGCTAAGCACGCCCTGACACAGGAGCAGGACAAATGAAGATCTACCGAGTGGGACTGCTGGTTGACGGGTATGAGCAACCCGGCTGGATGCATGAGATGGTGGAGTGGCTGATCCATAGTCAGGACTTCGTCATCTCCGCCTTGCTCGTGATGACGGCCGAGGGCGACGTGAAGGCGCCCCGGCTGGGCGTCAAAGCCCTGTTCGGCACGCTGTCGCGCTTCGAGGCTCGCATGTTGCCGGCCAAGCAGCGCCAAATGCTGGCCTGCGCGGATATGCGCGGCCGGCTGCCTTCCACCGTTCCCGTGATGCCGTTGGAGCCCGGACTGCCAGTGCCGGGCGAGCAGGACGCCGTGGCGGCGTTGGGGCTGGATCTGGTGATCACGCTGGGCGCATCCAGCGCCACGCGCGCGCAGATGGCCGATTGGGCACGTTTGGGCGTGTGGCAATTGAGCTATTCCGACATTGCCGTGTCGACGAGCCGCTACGCCGGATTCTGGGAGGTTTTCCAGCGCGAAGATCACACCACGGTGAAACTGTGGCGCGTGGGCCGCGAAGCAGATCAGGACGAGCTGCTGGACCAGCGCAGTTTCAACACGGAAGTGTTCTGGTTGAAAAATCAGGCTCGCGCATTCAGCCTGGGAAATTTCATGGTCTACGACGCCTTGCAGGCGCTGGCCCGCGCCAGGCAGGGCCCGGCGGCGCCGGACATGCAGATCATGAGCGGGCCGCGCCGCGCCGATCCTGCGGAGTGGGATAGCGCCGCTTATATCGCGCGGCAGGCCTGGTTAATATCCGATTTGATTGTGCGGCGCATCATGAAACGCAATGTGCGCTGGCGGATTGGCATGTTCCCGTCATCGCGTCAGCAAGCCGTGGTTTCAGAAGCGATGGTGCTGCAACCGCCGAAGGGCCGATTTTTTGCTGACCCTTTTGTTTATACGCACGATAAAAAACCGTATATATTTTTTGAAGATTACGATTTTACGTCGCGCAAGGGCACGATCTCGGTTGCGACCTACTCCGACGGGGCTTTCCGGCTGTTGGGCACCGCGCTGAACCTGCCCTATCATTTATCTTTTCCGTATATTTTTGAGCACGATGGCGTCACGTACATGGTGCCGGAAACGTGTGGAAATCGCAGTATAGAGCTGTGGAAATGCACCGAATTTCCGCTGAAATGGGAGCTTGATGTCACGTTAATGACCAATATATCCGCCGTGGATACCATTATTTTTAAACACGGAGAATACTGGTGGTTATTAACAAATATCGATCGAACCGACGGCCAAAGTCATTGCGACGAGTTATTCGCGTTTTTCTCCGATTCGCCGCGTTCGACCGAGTGGACGCCGCATGCCTGCAACCCCATCGTTCGCAACCCGATGCGTGCCCGCAACGCGGGGATCGTTGTCTCGCCTAGCGGAGAGGTGATCCGCTGCGCCCAGTACCAAGGCTTTTGCCACTACGGCAAGGGTGTGTCGCTCAACCGTATCGAAGAGCTCACGCCCTCGACGTATGTAGAAACGGATGGCGAAATCCACTACGCCAGTTTCCTGAGGAAGCGTCATGCTTCAATGCACCATTGGCACCATCAGGGGGGGCATACGGTATTTGACTTCGCCTATATGGAGTAAATAACAGGTCCGGCACTAAAATAAAAATGTTACCTATATTTCGAATAAGCGCCCGCCGCTCGGGCGTCGTGTGTCCGTGGAAACATCTAGACAGTTTTTCCGTCAGAAATCTGTCGTTCGTGCCGCGTCGGGCGGGTAGCCCGCCGTGGCCTTTTTTTTGCTTGGAAGACAAGCCTGAGCCCCGCTGATATTGGCGTTCAGGGCAGTCTCCCATAGAGGGAAGAGGGCGCTGCGCAAGGGGGGGGTTGGTGCTTACCCTAGCAGCTTAAAGGCTGAGGATGCGCTCTCATCCCTATTTACGAGGGTGATTAAGGCTAACGAATGATTTCTGTTTTTATCGGATTATATCGCCCTGAAACGTCTTGATTTTGCAAGTTTCGAACCATAAGATGGGTTCATGCCATCCGTTATGTTGGCTACCAAAGTTGCCCAGCCCAAATGCCCCGGTCCAGCGTCATTAGATATTCCGGGATATTGCGGACCACCCCCGCAGGGCTGGAAAAAAAATAGTCTTCAGCACAGCGAAGATCCCTTCTAGGCCCGTCGAAAAACCGGGAGGACACCATGGCCAAGATGGTCCTGATTGAAGCCCATCCGCTCTTGCGGTTGGGGTTGTGGCAGATACTTAGCAAGTTGGATGATGTGTGGGAGATCGAGGGGATGGGCCTTGCGGATATTTCCAAGGCCGATGGCGCGCACGCTGGCGCCGATCTTCTGATCTATGGTTTGCCAGTGGATACCGACGAAGCATGGAGCGCGCTGCATGAAATCCAGCGCGTTCTGACGCCCAAGCGGATTCTGCTGTTGACGGATGTCATGCCCCTGCCCATGCCGGTGCAGGGCCTGCCTGGCGCAAGCGTATACGGCTGCCTGATGAAGACCGCCTCGGTCGAGATTCTTGAAGCCGCTATCCGCCTGGTCATGGCGGGCGGACAATGCTTTCCCAGCGAGCAGGCATTGCAAGCGCCTGCCGCCACGGTCTGCGCCCTGCCTTCCCGTGATGCCGACGATGTGTCCTCCAAGGGCACCATGCCGGTCAGCGCGGGGGCTCAGCTGCTTCAGATCACGCCTCGTCAATACGAAGTGCTGGTGCTGCTTGCCAGGGGGTATCCGATCAAGACCGTCAGCCGGATGCTCAATATTTCGGTCGCCACGGCCAAGACGCATGCGTGCACGCTTTATCAACGCCTGCATGTCAAGAACAAGGGCGAAGCCGTCTATGCAGCGCTGCAACGCGGCGCCACGCTGGAATGGCATGAACCCAATGGCAGGGACGTGGATGCCGGGCAGCTCTATGGGCGCAAAGTCGGGTAATTGATCGACGGCGGCGCCGCCTGCCCGGTGGCCAGGAACAGGTCTGTTCTGGCTTCCGGGTTCGCCCAGCCAATCCGCCTAGGTCATACATCGCAGGTCCCGCAGCCTTTCCTGCTGCGGCTTTCCTCCTCCAATCATCCTCCTGAACGAGATTCAGCGAACGTAGCCGCTGATAGCATGGGTTGTGTCCGCAAGCATGGGTTGAGAGCGCGAATCACAATCTCTCGCCATCAAGATCCAATAGCGCGGACGAGATTCCCCTGGGGTCGTCGCCGCACATGAACCTGCGCTTGCAGCGTGATGCGCCGACGTCATGGGACCGTGTATGGGCCATGTGTCACAAGGTTCTTCCCGGGATGACAACCGTACTGATCGAAGACTACGCTTTGCTGCGCGTCGCAATCCAGCACGTCTTGGAACGTGTACGAAACGCCGACGACATTCTGGCCATTTCGCCAGCCCACCTGCTCAATATGTCCAGTTCGATCAACCGCCCGGTGGAATTACTGGTCGTGGGTTGCAGCGGCGTGGCCGAGCAGGACATCGGGCTGATTTCGCAGTCGATGGCGTTTTTCATGCCCCGATTGGTGTTGGTGCTGTATTCGGTTTTAGACCAGTCCGTCATGGGCACCTGCGCGCGCGCGGGGGTGGCGGGCTACTTACCCAAGGCGTCCAACCCCGATGCGCTGGCCGCGGCGGTAAGCCTGGTGATGGCGGGCGGGGAATGCTATCCGCAACCCGCAGGGCGCACGCCAGGCGCCGTGCAAAGCGCAGTGCCTGAACTACGTGAATTGACGCAGCGCCAGGAAGAGATTCTGCAATTGCTGGTGCAAGGCAAGACCATGCGCGAAATTGGCCAGCAGGTCGGCATATCGGTCGCTACCGTCAAGAGTCACGCACGCACGCTGTATTGGAAGCTGAACGCACGCAACCAGGCCGAGGCGGCCTATATCGCCGTGCAGATGGGGCTGGTCAGGGGCGGCGGCGCAGCGCCGCAGGGCAAGGTGGATAGCCCCGCTTGAATGGCTAATGAACAAGGGCGCCGCGTGAACCGGGGCGCCCTTGGTAATGCATCAATTCCACGCATCAATTCCACGCATCAATTCCACGCATCAACTCCGCGCATCACTTCGCGCATCGATCCACCCTCAAACATCCCCCTCGCGTGTCCGCGCATCCAGCGAACGGGTTGCCTTGGCGCCCACGACGGCCGCAAACTCGCGTTCTGCCGCCGCCAGCACCGCATCCACATGCAGATACTTCAGCGCGTACAGACGGGCCGCCGCGCCCAGCGTTTCGCGCACCTGTGCGTTGCAGCTGAGCTTGCGTATGGCTTCTGCCATCGCCTCGGCATCTTCGGGGGGCGTCAACAAACCGCAGTGCGTGACGACGCTGGCCAGCTCGGTGCCGGGCGCCGCGCCGCACACTACCGGCCGGCCGCTGGCCAGCATGCCGGTGAGCTTGGACGGCATCACCAGATCCGCCGCGCCGGCGCGTTGTGGCAGCAAGTGGATGTCAGCGGTGTTCAGCAGCGCGCCCAGCCGCTCGGCCGGTTGCAGGTTCAGGAAGACCACGCGCTGCAAGCCCGCGCAAGCGGCTTGAAGCGGCGTGCGTTCGGGCCCCTGGCCGCAAAACACAAACCACAGACGCGGGTCGTGCACCAGCCGCTGTGCCACATCGGCCAGCGTCTGCAAGCCCTGCTTGCCGCCCATATTGCCGGAATACAGCGCCACTACCGCATCGGCGGGTATACCGAGTTCAGCCCGGTAGTCGCCGCTATCCGCACGCGGTGTGATGGCGTTGACATCGATCCAGTTCGGCAGCAGTACCGCACGATCGGCGTCCACGCCTTTGGCCACCGCCAGGTCCAGCATCCGGTTCGAAATCGTTGATACGCGGTCAAAGCGCCGCATCAGCCAGCGCTCGCCGCGCTTGACCAGCGCGCGCAGGCCCGCGCCTTTAAGCAGGCCCAGCTCGAACGCGGCGTCCACTTCGTAATCCTGGATGTGCAGCCACGCGCGCGCGCCGCACAGCCTTGCGGCAAGCCACGCAGCAGGGGCGCAGAACAGTGCGGGTTCCACCACCACAATCACATCGGGCCGGCCTGCGGCCGCGCGCAACAGCGAGGGCAGGCTGGACACGGCAAAGCTTGCCAGATGAATCAAGCGCTTTACGCCGCCGGGCCGTGATGGCACCCACAGCGGCGCGCGCCGCACCGTCACGCCGCGCCGCGTTTCCTTGCGGTAGCGGCCCGCGCGATACCCGTCGTGCACCTGCCACTGCGGGTAATACGGCGGCGCCGTCACCACGCTGACCTCATGCCCGTGCGCGGCCATCCATTCGGCCAGCTCGGCGCTGTACTTGCCGATGCCGGTGAGCTCGGGCGCGTAGTTGATACCGTAGATCAGGATCTTCATGACGCGGTCGGCAGGCGGGGGCGCACCGGCCGGCACGGGTTGCCGTGGCACACCATCGCGGCCGGCATGTTGCGAAACACCGAACTGCGCGCGCCCACCACGGCCTCGCGCCCGATCGTGACGCCCGGGCCCACGAACACGTCCGTGGCCACCCAGGCGCCGTCTTCGACGCGCACGGCGCGCTCGCGCAACGGAAAATCGGGCTGACCGGCATCGTGATCGGCCGCGCACAGATAGCTGCGTTGCGACACCACGGCATGCGCGCCGATGTGGATCGGGCCCAGGCTGTAGATCACGGCGTCGTCACCGATCCAGGCGTAATCGCCGATCTCGACCTTCCACGGATACGTCACGGTGGCGGTCGGGCGGATCAGCACCTTGCGGCCCACCTGCGCGCCAAAGCAGCGCAGCAGCCAGCGGCGAAAACCATAAGC
>CAJYKY010000062.1 GCA_913775005.1 uncultured Achromobacter sp. | reverse complement strand
CTTATGTGGATCATCTGCCGCACACCTATGACCGCCAGCAGATGGCCTACACGCGCGGCCAGCCGGACTGGGGCGCGCACCTGGCCGATACGCTGGAGCGCATCGTGGCGCTCCATGACGCCTCGACCATTGCGGCGGTCATCGTGGAACCCGTGGCCGGTTCCACCGGCGTGATCGTGCCGCCCCGAGGCTACCTGCAACGGCTGCGCGAAATCTGCGACGCGCATGGCATCCTGCTGATCTTTGACGAAGTGATCTGCGCATTCGGCCGGATCGACGGCGCATTCGCATCACCCTATTTCGGCGTCACGCCCGATATCATCACCAGCGCCAAGGGGCTGACCAACGGCGCCATTCCAATGGGCGCCACGCTCGTACGCCAGCACGTGTACGACGCATTCATGCAAGGGCCGGACAGCGCGATCGAGCTGTCGCACGGCTACACCTATTCCGGCCACCCGGTGGCGTGCGCGGCCGGCCTGGCCACGCTGGATATCTGCCGCCGTGAAGGTCTGTTTCAGCGCAGCCAGGAGCTGTCGCGGTATTGGGAAGACGCGGCGCACAGCCTGAAGGGCTTGCCGCATGTGGTGGACATCCGCAACATCGGCCTGCTGGCCGCGATTGAACTGGCGCCGCTGGAAGGCCAGCCCGGCCAGCGCGCCTACGCCGTGCACAACGCCTGCCTGGAACGCGGGTGCCTGATCCGGTCGGCGGGCGACACGATGCTGCTGTCGCCGCCGCTCATCATCGAACGTGCACAGATCGATGAGCTGTTCTCAACGCTGGCGGACGTGTTGCACGCCAGCGTCTGACGCAGTTAGCGCGCGGGGCCGCTCAGGCGCAACGCGCCTCGCTCAGCTCAGATGCCGCGCCACCGCCTCCACCACGCGGCGCACGTCGTCGGCCGACACGTCCAGGTGCGTGACCAGGCGCGTCGGGCCCCCGTAGACGGCGCGCATCTGGATGTCCTCCTTGGCCAATGCGGCGGTCAGCGAATCACAGCGCGCCGGGTCGAACTCCACGAACACCATGTTCGTATCCTGGCTCAGCACCTTGACGCCGCGAATGCCGCGCAGCCCTTCGGCCAGCGCGCGCGCATTGTCATGGTCTTGCGCCAGCCGTTCCACGTTGTGTTCCAGCGCATACAGGCACGCCGCCGCCAGTACGCCAGACTGGCGCAAGCCACCGCCCAGCATCTTGCGCCAACGCCGTGCGCGGTCGATCAACGCCTGGCTGCCCACCAGCACCGAACCCACCGGCGCGCCCAAGCATTTCGAAAAGCAGATCGACACCGAGTCGAACGGCTGGCACATCTGCGCCAACGGCTTGCCGCTGGCAACGGCCGCATTGAACACACGCGCGCCATCCAAATGCGTGGCAAGGCTATTGGCGCGCGCCCAGTCGGTGGCCGCTTGAATGTACTCAGCGGGTATCAGCTTGCCGTGAAAGGTGTTTTCCAGCGCCAGCAGACGCGTGTTGGCAAAGTGCGGATCGCCTTTGGGCTTGAGCGCAGCCGCCAGTTTTTCCAGCGGCAACGAGCCATCTTCGGCGTGTTCGATCGGTTGCGGCTGAATGCTGCCCAGCACGGCCGCGCCGCCGCCTTCGTATTTGTAGGTGTGCGCCAGCTGGCCCACCAGGTATTCGTCACCGCGGTCGCAATGCGCCATCAGCGCGGCCAGATTGCTTTGCGTGCCTGACGGGAAATACAGGCCCGCCGCCTTGCCGGCACGTTCGGCTACCGCGCGTTGCAGTTGGATCACGGAGGGGTCATCGCCCATCACGTCGTCGCCCAACGGGGCGGAAACCATGGCCTGCAACATGGCCGCCGACGGCCGTGTGACAGTGTCGCTACGCAGATCAATCATGGAAAATCCTTGGGAATGTAGGAGTACGCCAGAAGCGCAAATCAGCTTGCGCGAGCCGCCGGCGCCGCGCGGCTCACGACAAAAATGCCGGCCAGGATCAGCAGCATGCCGCCCAGCTCACCCGGTGTGGGCCGTTCAGACAAAATCGCCCACGCCAGCAACATGGCCACCACCGGCACACCCAGGCTCGACAGCCCGGCAATGGACGCGGGCACGCGCCGCACCACCTGCAACCAGAGCAGCCAGCCGGCAGCGGTGGCGATCAACACGATATAGGTCATGCCCGCCCACAGCTGCCAGCCCCACTGCGCCGTCATCTGCGGCACGAAGTAGGCCACGGGCACCATGACCAGCCCGCCAAACAGCATCTGCCAGGCGGTGAAGGTCATGACGTCGGGCGCGTGGCGCTCGAACATGCGCTTGGACAGCACCGTGCCCACGCCCCAGCACAAGCCGCTGCCCAGGCCCAGCAGCACGGGGCGGATATCGCCCAGGCCGTTCCACGGTTCCACAAAACAGACCAGCCCGATGGCGGCAAGCGCTATCCCCAGGCCATGCCGGATCGACGGGCGTTCGCCCAGCAGCCACCAGGCAAACAGCACCACCCAGAATGGCATGGTGTAGGCCATCAGCGACACCTTGCCCACGCCGCCCGACACCAGCGCTGTCTGCACAAAGCCTTGGAATCCGGCCGTTTGCGTCAGGCCGATCAACAGCGTCAGCTTCCAGGGCGGCATACCCAGCGGCCGCCGCGTGGCGATGGCCAGCGCGAACAGCACCAGGCTGCCCACCACATAGCGCAACGCCACGAAATCGAACGGGCCGATGTAGGGCACGATCAGTTTCATCGCGATCCAGCTGCCTGCCCAGACCACGATGGTGCTGAACATCAGGGCTAGCCCTGCGCGATCGAAACTGCTGCGGGTCACTGGATAGGCTCCGTATGGCGTGGCGGAAATGGCGTGGCGGAAAAAGAAAAGACGCCCGGACCGGTGATTCCCGGCGCGGGCGTCTGACATTATGCTCCTGTCACCAGGAGTACAACCGGCCATTCACGGCCGGATGCAATTACAAGGGCTTGGCCAACTGTTCCAGAATGGCCGGGTTTTCCAGCGTGGACACGTCTTGCGTGACTTCCTCGCCCTTGGCCACCACGCGCAGCAAACGGCGCATGATCTTGCCCGAGCGCGTCTTGGGCAGGTTGTCGCCAAAGCGGATGTCCTTGGGCTTGGCGATGGGGCCGATTTCCTTGGCGACCCAGTCGCGCAGCTGCTTGGCGATGGCTTGCGCCTCGTCGCCTTCAGGGCGCGCCTGCTTGAGCACCACGAAGGCCACCACGGCTTCGCCCGTCGTGTCGTCGGGGCGGCCCACCACGGCCGCTTCGGCCACGAGTTCGTGCGCCACCAGCGCCGATTCGACTTCCATCGTGCCCAGGCGGTGACCCGACACGTTCAACACGTCGTCGATGCGGCCCATGATCCAGAAATAGCCGTCCGCATCGCGCTGCGCGCCGTCGCCGGCCAGGTAGTACCCACGCAGTTCCGACGGGAAGTAGCTCTTCTTGAAGCGTTCCGGGTCGCCCCAGATGTTGCGGATCATCGCGGGCCACGGGCGCTTGATAACCAGAAAGCCGCCATTGCCCTTTTCCACGTCACCGCCGGTTTCATCGACGATGGCCGCGGCGATGCCCGGCAGCGGCAGCGTGCACGAACCCGGCTTGGTGGGCGTGGCGCCCGGCAGCGGCGTGATCATGTGGCCGCCGGTTTCCGTCTGCCACCACGTGTCGACGATCGGGCAACGTTCGCGGCCGACGTTCTTGTGATACCAGATCCACGCTTCGGGATTGATGGGTTCGCCCACCGTGCCGATGATGCGCAGGCTGTCCAGGTCGTACTTCTGCGGATGCGCTTCGGGCGTGGCTTCGGACGCCTTGATCAACGAACGGATCGCGGTGGGCGCCGTGTAGAACGTGGTGACCTTATGGCGCGCGATCATGTCCCAGAAGCGGCCCGCGTTCGGGTACGTGGGCACGCCTTCGAACACGACCTGCGTCAGGCCGGCCGCCAGCGGACCATAGGTGATGTAGGTGTGACCCGTCACCCAGCCCACGTCGGCCGTGCACCAATACACGTCGTCTTTGCGTGCATCGAACGTCCACTTCACCGTCAGCAGCGCCCACAGCAGATAGCCCGCCGACGAATGCTGCACGCCCTTGGGCTTGCCGGTGGAACCGGACGTGTAAAGAATGAAGAGCGGATGCTCGGCGTTGACCGGCACGGGTTCGCAGGTGTCGGGCTGCTTGGCCTCGACGTCATGCATCCACAGATCGCGGCCTTCGTTCCACTGCACCTTGCCGCCCGTGCGGCGGTACACGATGACCTTGGTCACCGCATCGCAGCCGCCCATGGCAATGGCGTCTTCCACAGCGGGCTTGAGCGGGATGGTCTTGCCGCCGCGCACTTGTTCGTCGGCGGTGATGACCAGCGACGCGCCCACGTCGACGATGCGCTCTTGCAGGCTCTTGGCCGAAAAGCCGCCGAACACCACCGAGTGCGTCACGCCCAGGCGCGCGCAGGCCTGCATGGCCACCACGGCTTCGATCGACATCGGCATGTAGATGATGGCGCGGTCGCCCTTCTTGTAGCCCAGTTCCTTCAAGCCATTGGCGAAGCGGCACACACGCGCCAGCAATTCGCGATAGGTGACCTTGTTGACGGTGCCATCGTCGCCTTCAAAGATGATGGCCGTCTTGTCGGCATTGCCATTGGTCAGGTGGACGTCCAGGCAGTTGGCCGACACGTTCAGTTCGCCGTCGCCAAACCAGCGGTAGAACGGCGCATCGGATTCGTCCAGCACCTGCGTGAACGGCTTGGTCCATTGCAGGTTGTCGCGCGCCTGGCCGGCCCAGAAGCCGTCGAAGTCCTGTTCGACCTGGGCGCACAGCGCATTGTAGGCGTCCATGCTGGGAATCGCCGCGCCCTCGGCCGCGCGTTGGGGCGGCGGGAACACGCGGGTTTCTACCAGTACGGACTCAATAGCATTCGACATGATCTTGTCTCCAATCGATGATTTTGTTGTTGCCGCTATTTTGCTTTTTTCTTATTCACCTACCACCGTATCGCCACGCTCTTACGGGCACCTTACGCAAAATGCGGGCCGGAGCCCGCAGCAGGCCTTCAGGGCTAAGCAAACAAGGCGATCCAAAGCAAATCAACGCAACTACAGGGCAACTACAAGGCAGTGCAAGGCAGTGCAAGGCAGTGCAAGGCAATCAATAAACACTTTGAGGCATCGCGCAAAACGCGCAATGCCTCAAAGGCAGTTCATAAGGATAGCAGCAGGATCCGGCCCCCGGCAGTGGCGGCTTGCGCGGAATCAAAGGGCTGCGCGGCGGGCCAGCCCTTGCTTCACATCCACCCGCGACAAAAGGATGAGGCCGCCCACGAAGAACAGGCCCGTCACAAGAATGGCCAGACGGTGGTTGCCATGCGTGGCCCACGTCACCAGGCCGTAGGTCAGCGGGCCGATCACGGCCGCCAATTGCACGGCGAAGGTCCACAGCGAAAAGAATTCGGCCAGGCGCCCGGCCGGTGCCAGCGCCCCCGTCAT
>CAJYKY010000061.1 GCA_913775005.1 uncultured Achromobacter sp. | reverse complement strand
GTTTGTGCCTCTGACGCGATTACACTAGTGCGCCCTGGTGTGCCGCCTTCCGAGCGCACCCCGATCCGTGGAGTCAAGATGGTGGATGTCAGCCTGCAACCGCGTTTGGAATTCGTCACCTGCGCCAGCCCGGCGGGCTTGCACCGGATGGCCTATTGGGAATGGGGCGACCCGGCCAACCATGACGTGCTGCTGTGCGTGCATGGGCTGACCCGCAGCGGCCGGGATTTCGATGTATTGGCGCGGCGGCTGGCCGGCCGCTATCGCGTGGTATGCCCCGACGTGGTCGGGCGCGGCCGGTCAGACTGGCTGGCCAACCCGGCTTTCTACACCGTGCCGCAGTACGTGTCTGACATGGTCACGCTGATCGCGCGGCTGCAACCGGCGCGGCTGGCCTGGGTGGGTACGTCGATGGGCGGGCTGATCGGCCTGGCGCTGTCGGGCGCCGCCGCCTTCGCTGCGGCCATGCAGGCCATGCGCCCGCATGCCGGCATGCTGCCGCCGGGCCAGGGCATCCGCATCGACAAGCTGGTGCTGAACGATGTCGGCCCGCGCCTGGAAACGGGTGCCTTGTCGCGCATCGGCCAATACGTTGGCGAGCCGGGCGAATTCGCCACGTTCGAAGCCGCCGTGGCCACCATGCGTGCCAATTCCGAGACCTTCGGCCCGCATACCGACGCGCAATGGGCGGATCTGGCCCGCTACCTGTACCCGGAATTTGGCGGCAAGTGGGTCAAGCATTACGACCTGGCGCTGGCCCAGGCGCTGGCCGCGCAAACGCCCGAAGAGCTGGCCGCGGGCGAACAGATTCTGTGGCGGTCCTACGACGCGGCGGCTTGTCCGGTGCTGATCGTGCGCGGCGAAAAGTCCGATCTGCTGACCCGGGCCACCGTCGACGAAATGCTCAAACGCAATCCGCGCGCGCAGGCGCTGGAGGTGCCGGGCGTGGGCCATGCGCCCACCTTGATCGCCGACGAACAGGTGGAACCGGTAGCCGCTTTCCTGCTGGCCTGAGCGTCCGCCTGGCGATGAAGGGGACGGGTGGCCGCTATTCACCACGGCGGCGCTTCTCTACAATAGCCCGATGACATCGCCCACCTTGAACATTGATCTGCACTGCCACTCCACCGTTTCGGACGGCGCGCTTGCGCCCCGCGACGTGGCGCAGCGCGCGCACGCCAACGGCGTGGACGTCTGGGCACTGACGGATCATGACGAAGTGGGCGGGCTGTCTGAAGCCGCTCAGGCTGCGCAAGACCTGGGCATGCGCTTTGCCACGGGCGTGGAAATTTCAGTGACCTGGGCCGGGCTGACGGTGCACATCGTGGGCCTGCGCTTTGATCCCAACAACGCTGAGCTGGTCCAAGGCCTGCGCCAGACGCGTTCTGGCCGCGCCGAACGCGCCAAGCGTATCGGCGACCGCCTGGCCGAAATGGGCATGCCCGGCGCCTACGAAGGCGCGCTGCCCTTTGCCGGCAACCCTGAATTGATCAGCCGCACCCACTTTGCCCGCTATCTGGTCGAGGCCGGCTACTGCCCCGACGTACAAACCGTATTCACCAAGCATCTGGGCGACGACCGCCCCGGCCACGTGCCCATGCAGTGGGCCACGCTGGCCGACGCCGTGGGCTGGATCCGTGGAGCGGGCGGCCGCGCCGTCATTGCCCACCCGGGCCGCTACAAGTACACCCCGCTACAGTTCGCCGCGCTGTTCGATGAATTCCTGCAATTGGGCGGCGAGGGCATCGAAGTCACCACCGGCAGCCACACCGTGGAAGAAGCCCGTCAGTACGCCGAGGTCGCGCGCCGCTACGGCTTTCTGGCCTCGCGCGGGTCGGACTTCCACAGCCCCAAGGAAAGCCGGATGGACCTGGGCCGGTTGCCCTCGTTACCGTCCGACCTGAAGCCGGTCTGGCACGACTGGTTCTGACGCGGGCGGCGCGCCGCCGCTCATCCTGCAAGCCATTGATGGAACACGCGCCACTGCGGCGCAGCCGCTATGAATAAAGCCTTTGTGAAAGAGTCGGACAACGACGACGATGACGACCTGCCGCAAGCCCAGGCGCTGCCGGCAGGCACCAAGAACTACATGACGCCCGAGGGCTACGAACGCCTGCGCGGTGAACTCACACATCTGATGAACGTCGAGCGCCCGCAGGTGGTGCAGGTGGTGTCGTGGGCCGCGTCCAATGGCGACCGCTCGGAAAACGGCGATTACCTCTACGGCAAGAAGCGCCTGCGCGAAATCGACCGCCGCATGCGTTTCCTGACCAAGCGGCTGGACGTGGCGGAAGTGGTCGATCCGGCCATCCAGCCCAATCGCGATCAGGTGTTCTTCGGCGCCACGGTGCTGTATTCGGACAAGGCCGGTGAAGAGCACAAGGTCACCATTGTGGGCGTGGATGAAGCCGAGCCGCTGGCTGGCAAGATCAGCTGGATTTCGCCCGTGGCGCGCGCGCTGATCAAGGCCAAAGAGGGCGATACCGTGGTGCTGCGCACGCCCGGCGGTATTGAAGAGCTGGACATCCTGGAAGTGACGTATCCGGCTTGACCCCCAAAAAATCCCCCGCCAAAAAGGAAACAGGCGCCAGCTTGTGGCTGGCGCCTGTTTGGTTGGGCGGGATCTGACGTCCCTGCCTCGGTGTGGCGGCTTGCGCCGTCGTTCCCCTGGGGCTTGCTGCTAAGTCGTTGCGGTGTGGACGATGCGCCTTACTTCTTGCGCGCGGCGATGGACTTTTCGGCCATATTGACCAGGTCTTCGCCGATCTGCTTTTTCCACTTGTCGTAAACGGGTTGCGTCA
>CAJYKY010000060.1 GCA_913775005.1 uncultured Achromobacter sp. | reverse complement strand
TCTACTTCGTGTTTTCGATCCTGTGCTTCCTGGCGTATCGGGCCGTGGGCCTGTCGTGGTTCGAAGCCTGGTGCCACATGGCCACCACCATGGGCTTGGGCGGGTTTTCAACCTGGGATGACGGCTTCGCGCATTTCGACTCGGTCGCCGTGGAAATGGTGGCGATGGTGTTCATGCTGATCGCCGGTATCAACTTCGCCACCCACTTCAACGCCTTCCGTCAACGCAGCGCGCGCGCCTATTGGCGCTGCCCGGAAGCGGTGCCGTACCTGGTCATCGTGTTGGGCGTGGGGCTGGTGATTTCGGTGTTCCTGTACGTCAAGGGCGTCTATGCCGAACCGCTGGAAGCGCTGCGCTACGGCATGTTCAACACCATTTCCATGGCCACGACCACGGGCTACGCCAACACCGACTTCGCGCAGTGGCCCCTTTTCGCACCGTTGACGATGCTGCTGTTGTCCGGCTTTGCGACGTCGGCCGGGTCCACGGGCGGCGGCATCAAGATGATCCGGGCGATCCTGCTGGTGAAACAGGCCCGCAACGAGCTCGTCACCATGCTGCATCCGCACGCCGTCAGCCCGGTGCGGATCAACGGCCGTGCCGTCGAGGGCCGGACCATGTCGTCTGTGCTGGCCTTCATGCTGTTCTATGGGCTGTCTATCGCCGTTTTTACGAGCTTGCTGCTGCTCTCTGGCCTGGACCCGATCACCGCCTTCTCGGCCGTTTTCGCCAGCGTGAACAATACCGGGCCGGGTCTGGGTCCGGTAGGCCCCATGGGCAACTTCGCCGTGCTGTCCGATTTCCAGATCTGGGTCTGCACGTTTGCCATGCTGATCGGGCGGTTGGAGTTGCTGACCGTGCTGGTGCTTTTCACCCCGATTTTCTGGCGCAAATAAGGGCCGCCACGGTCCGATTTCGCTAAGGGATAACCCTGATTCGGGTTATCCCACCCCCTTTCGACATCCGCGTGACCACTGGGCTTGCGGGCGCCATCGCCCTGCGACCCGCGCCGTTTCTATGTTGTAAGCGCTTGCTCACATTTCCTCAGAGGGCAAAACCGGATGCATCGCGATGTTGCACACAAATGTCACGATTTTCAATCGTTTTGCCACAAACCTGCGGCTATCATGCGTTCACAAGTCGCCGTCTAGTGCCCCCCGGGAAGTTTCCGGGCTTCAAGGTCGAACGGCGCGTCCCCTCATCAAACATTCAAAGGAGTCCGAGATGGAACAGATCCCGTTCATTTCGTCGGCCCCCAACACCCTGGGCATCGAACTCGAGCTGCAACTGATCGACCCCCGTAGTTTTGATTTGACTGCTGCCTCCGACGAGCTGTTGGCCCAGATGGCCAACCATCCCATTGCTGATCGCGTTAAACCGGAAATCACGCGGTCGATGATCGAACTGAACTCCTCGGTGCATGAGCACCCCATGGGCCTCCTGGCCGAAATGCGCGAGATGCGCGATGCGCTGGTTGAAGCGGCCGATGCCGTTGGCGTTTCGGTGGCGGGCGGCGGTGCACATCCCTTCATGCGCTGGCAAGAGCGCTCTATCTCTGACACCCCGCGCTTCCAGTACCTGGCCGAAATGTACGGTTACCTGGCGCGTCAATTTACGGTTTTTGGCCAACACATCCACATGGGCGTGAAGAGCGGCGACGACTCCATCAAGCTGTTGCGCCGCCTGTCGCCCTATGTGCCGCACTTCATTGCGCTGTCGGCCTCGTCGCCGTATTGCGAGGGCGTGGATACGCTATTCTCGTGCTCGCGTCTGAACGCGGTGAATAGCTTCCCGCTGGCCGGCCACATGCCGCCCGAAGTGAAGGACTGGTATCAGTTCGAGGCGCACCTGTCGCAGCTGCGTGAATACGGGCTGGCCGAAAGCATCAAGGATCTGTACTGGGATATTCGCCCGAAGCCGGAGTTCGGCACGGTCGAGATCCGCGTTTGCGATACGCCGCTGACCGTCGAGCGCGCCTGCCAGATCGCGGCCTTCGCTCAGGCGCTGGCCGTGCTGCTGATGCGCGAGGACGATCCCAGCGACAAGGCCTGGCTGTCCTATCGCAGCAACCATTTCCAAGCCTGCCGTTTTGGCCTGCAAGGCAGCTACGTGACGCCGTCGGGCCAGCGTCTGCGCCTGATCGACCATCTGCGCGCCTTGTTCCAGCGCCTGATGCCGGTGGCCGAAGAGCTGGGCACGGGCGACATGATCGCCGCGCTGCGCGACGACGCCATGCGCAGCGGCAACGACGCTCGCTGGCTGCGTAGCCAGTTCCATCGTCTGCGCGACTTGCCGCTGGTGGTGGATGCCATGTCGAACGCGTGGCGTGGGGAAGCAGCGGCCGCCGCGCCGGCCGAACCGACGGCAGTGCTGCGTCGGCGCATCCGGGCGAACTCGGAACCGATGCAGGCTTTGTCGGCGTCTGAACCGGGTGTCAGCGTGCCGCTGCCGGAGCGGCTGCACTAAGCCTGGGGCCAGCGCGCCGCGCCCGCTCAGGGCGCTGGGCGCTGCCGGCCGCCGATCGCGCTGACCGACAGCCGGGTCTCACCGGCTACCGTGCGATGCGCGGCGGCGCGCCAGGCGTGGCCATAGGCCACTTCGATACTCAATGCGATCAGCCCGTCTGGCCGCCGCTGGGCTTCCAGCGCGGCCAGCAGGCGGTCGCGCCAGTCGCGGCCGACCAGGCCGCCGCGTCGCCCTTCAGCGGGGTTGCCGCCCAGCGCACGCACGTCCGCCAGCAATTTCTCAGGACTGCGGTAGGTCAGCGTCAGGATCTCCTGATCCATCACCGGATCGGCAAAACCGTTTTCCACCAGCAGGTCGCCGAAGTCATGCATGTCCACAAAAGACGGCGTGGCGGTGGTAAGGCCGGCATCGGTCAGCGCCTGGCGCAATTCGCGCAGCGTGGCCGGCCCCAGACAGGAAAACATCGCCAGCCCGCCCACCTTCAGAATGCGCCGCCATTCGGCCAGCACGGCGTGCGGGGCGCGATGCCAGTGCATGGCCAGGTTGGACCACACCAGCTCCAGCGATTCCGGCGCCAGACCCGTGGCGGCCAGATCCGCATTGACGAAGGCGGGGGCGGCCGGCCCGCGCCGGGCCAGCTTGCCGATCCACGCGCCCAGGCCGCCGGGTGCATGGCGCTTGCGGGCGATGGCCAGCAGCGGCTCGCAATTGTCCAGGCCGGTGTAGCCCGCATCGGGATAGCGTTCGCGCAACAGGGGCAGGTTGTCGCCCGCGCCGCAGCCCGCATCCAGCAAGGCTTGCGGCTGGACACGGATGTATTGCAGGCGGCCGAGCATGCGGCTGGCCACTTTGCCATAGAGGAACTGAGCTTCGGCCAGGTCGCCACGGCGGGCGA
>CAJYKY010000059.1 GCA_913775005.1 uncultured Achromobacter sp. | reverse complement strand
CTGAACCCGCACGTGTATCTGGACACGGTGGTGTTGCTGGGTTCGATCTCAAGCCAGTACGAGGGGCGCAAGGTCGCGTTTGCGCTGGGCGCCATGACGGCGTCCTTCGTGTTCTTCTTCACGCTGGGTTTCGGCGCGCGCCTGTTGCGCCCATGGTTTGCCAACCCGAAGGCCTGGCGCGTGCTGGATGCCTGCGTGGCGGTGGCCATGTTCGGGATTGGTTTGAAACTGTTGATGTAGCGGCCTGCGGTTGGCCGCAAGACTGGCCTGCGGTCCTCTACAATCAGCGCACGCCGGCGGCAACGTTCAATAACTCCACGCCCATCCCTACGCAATCTCTGCATGGCGCCGGCCCGTAACACACAGGCAGCATGACGACGCGCGCGAAGAAACCCGCCCCCACCAGAAAACGCCCCGCCAGCCGGGCCAATACCAAATCGACGGGCCGCGCCTCTCGATTCCTTAAAGCGCTACTGCTGTCATCGCTGGCCAGCTTCGGCGCGGCCACCTATGTGCTTCAGCCCAAATGGCCCGCGCAATGGTCGCCCGATGCCATCCTGGCGCACCTGGGATGGCCCCAGAAGACCATCTACGCGCCCGTCGCCGTACCCAACGGCGCGTTGACGCAAACCCGCTTTGCCGACTGTCCGCAGTTTTTCCCGCAAGGCACGCTGCCTGCCGTCCCGTCCGGACAAGCGCTGCGCGAACTGTGCTTTTCCGCCTTCGCCATCTTGCACAACGGCCAGACCAAGACACCCGTCTTCGTCGCCGAACGCCTGAACCGCAAGCTGCTGACGCAAGCGCAGGGCATGCAGCGCACCGACAAGTTCTACGCCGAAGCGCACCTGCCCAGCGGCGAACGCGCCAATCTAGACGACTACAAGGGCTCGGGCTTTTCGCGCGGCCACATGGCCCCGGCGGGCGACATGAGTTCCAAAGAGGCTATGGCGCAAAGCTTCTCGCTGGCGAACATGGTGCCGCAGGATCAGACGCACAACGCCGGCCCCTGGAGCCGCATCGAACAAGACACCCGCAAGTACGTGATGCGCGCGGCGGGCGATGTCTACGTCTACACCGGCCCCTACTACGACAACAAGCCGCGCTCCATCGGCTACGGCGTGGCCGTGCCCAGCCATTTGTTCAAAGTGGTCTACGACGCCACCACGGGCCGCTCCTGGGTGCACTGGCAGGCCAACAGCGCCAGCACTAAGGAAAGCGCGCCGATCAGCTACGAAGAGTTCCAGCGCCGCACCGGCCTGCGGCTGCTGCCCGCTGCGAATTGAGCGGGCAGCGCCAGGCACATGTGAACGCAGCGCAGGTTCAGCGCGCCGCCGCACGCTGCTTCAGGCTGGCGGCCAGCTTGGCCAGGGGCGCTTTAGCCGCATCGATGTCTTCTTGCCACGCCGCGCCCGGCTTGTACGCAAGAATTGCCGCAAAGGACTGGGCCGCCTTCAGGAACTCGGGGTCTTTGAGTGCGGCTTCGAGCGCTGCCTGCAAGGCATCGCGAACTTCTGGAGCAACGCCCTTGTCGATGGCAAGCCCTCGATCCGACGGCACCACGACATCAAACCCCTCTTCCTTTGCCGTAGGCACGTTGGGCAGCATCGGCGCCCGCTTGTCGACGAACTGCGCCAGCACGCGCAACTTGGTCTGCTCGGCCTCTGGGTTCGGCACGGCCGTGTGGCTGGAAAAAATCATATCGACATGGCCGCCGATCAGCGCGATCTTCGACTGCCCGGTTCCCGTGAACGGCACCTCGGTAAACGCCGCGCCGCTGTCCTGCATCAGGATGCTCAACGCCACGCCGCCATTGCTGCCCAGCCCGTTCTGGCCGATGGATACATTGGCGCGCCCGGCCTTAACGGCGGCCACCAGGTCCTTCAACGACGTGTAGGGGCTATCCGCACGCGTCACCAGCAGCGTGGGGTCGCTGACCACGCGGCCGATCAGCGCGAACTTGTCGGGATCGTAGGGCGTCGACTGCACGAGCGGCATGAAGTTCATCGGTGGCGTATTCACCATCGCAACCGTATAGCCATCCTTTGGCGCGCGCTGCACGTAGGCATTGGCGATGGCGCCCGACGCGCCGGGCTTGTTGACGATGATGATGTTGGCGCTGCCGGGCAGATGCCGTTGCAGATAGGGCGCCAGCGCGCGCGCCAGCACATCGGTTTCGCCGCCCGCAGCAAAGCCGACAACCAATTCGATGGGTTTGTCGCTGGGCCAGGCGGCCAGTGCGGGAGCACAGAAGCCCGCAAACGTGAGGATGGCGGCGCCCAGAGCGCCTCGGTGAATGGCAGTCGCCATGGTTTGTCTCCTTGATGTTGTGGTTTTGTTTTGTTGGCGTAGGCGCGCCGCGCAGATCAAAGCAGGCAGTCGGGCTGCTCGCGTACGACGGCGTCATAGATGGGCTGAAAATGCAGCCATGCCATGAAAGGCGTCGCCAGATGCTTCTTTGAATGCAATGCCGCTTCGCGCGAGATCAGCTTCAATGGCCGCCCCGTCGCCTCGGCTTTCAATTGGATCTCGCACGCACGCTCGGCGGCGATGAACCACCACGCGGCCTCTTCCACCGATTCGCGACCCGCCGAGAACAGGCCGTGATTCTGGTGGATGGCGATCTTGGCGTTGCCAAAGGCCTGCGCCACCGCGTGACCCTTCAGGTTTTCCACGACCACCGCCCCGGCCTGCTCCGTGATCAGCGCCTGGTCTTCAAAGAAGCCACAGGCCGTCTGCGTGATCGGGTCCAGCTCGCGGCCCAGCGCCGCCCAGGCCATGCCATGCGTAGTGTGCGCATGGCACGAGGCCACCAGCTCGGGGTTGGCCTGGTGAATCGCCGAGTGCAGCACGAAGCCAGCGCGGTTCACGGCCCAGCTCCCTTCCAGCACGGTGCCAAGGTGGTCGACTAACAGCATGTCGCTGGCGCACACGCGCCCGAAATCCATGGCGAACGGATTCGTCCAATACAAGTCGGGATGTTCGGGATCACGCACGGTCACGTGGCCGGCAAAGCCGTATTCGTAGCCGAACTTGGCAAACACGCGGCAAACGGCTGCCAGCCGCTGACGGCGATGCCAGCGCTCGGCCGCAAGCGAGTCGAACTTGGGATAGGCGGGAAAATACAGATCTTGCTGCTGGGGACGGTAAATGGTTTCCTGAG
>CAJYKY010000058.1 GCA_913775005.1 uncultured Achromobacter sp. | reverse complement strand
TGTCCGTATCGAACGACACACCGCTGGGAATATTGACCTTCAAACTGCCGTCGGGCATTTCCACGACATCGATGCCCAGCGACGACGCGCCCGATTGCTGCACATCGTCTTTGACGACCTTCCAGTTGTAGCCCACCAGGCCACCGGCCACCGCGCCGATGCCGGCGCCAATGGCCGCGCCCTTGCCGTGACCGATCAGCGCGCCGATCCCGGCGCCAACCGCCGCGCCCGCGCCCGTGCCCACCGCCGTGTTGGTCTGCTGTTGCGTGGCGCAGCCCGCCAACAATGCTCCCGCCGCCGTCAGCACGGCGATCCGGTTGAATATTGTTCTTGAATTCATGGCAACCTCCACTGTCCCTTCGGTACGCCGGAAGATTCCGGCGTAGACCATGCTAACAAGGGGACGCAGCGTCACCCGCAACATTTTGTGTGGCCGGCACGGGGCTTTCGCCCGCGCTTTCACCTCTAGCGTGTGCGCCAGGCGGCCAGCCACGGCAAGGCTGCGTCCAGCGTCGGCGAGGTGATCGCAGGCTCGGGCGCCCCTTGCGGCAAGGCCAGACCCACGCGGTTATGCCAGTACGTCTGCATCCCCACCTTGCTGGTGCCGAACAAGTCGTAGCCCGACCCCGCCACGAACGCCGCATCCTTGGCGGCCACGCCCAACCGCGACAGCGCAAGTTCGTACGGACGCGGATCGGGCTTGTAGAAGCCGGCGGCTTCCGACGTCACGACGACGTCCCAATCCACTCCCAGCAGATCAGCGGCGCGGCGGCCCAGCGCTTCGGAACAGTTGGTAACCACGCCCAGTTGGCAATGCGGCCGAAGAGCGGCCAGCAGCTCGCGCGCGCCGTCCCATACCGGCAGCTCGTCCCAGTGCGCCGCTAGCGCGCCGGCCACGCTTGCGGGCAGGCCAACGGCAGCGGCCGCTTGCTGCACCAGCTGTTCATATGGCTGATACGCGCCGCAACCGTAAGTGCGGCGCAGGTACTCGGCGCGCCAGGCTCGGCCCGCTGCCTCGGAACCGGCCGCACGGTTCCAGACCGTCCACGAATCCAGCAAGGCGGTCAGCAGATCGAACAGCACCGCGCGGGGATAGGCGGTCGGGACGGGGGACTCGGTCATGCGGCGCTCCTTCAATGGCAGTGCGGCCACTATAAAGACGGATATACCCGCTGTGGTTCAGCAGGCATTTACCCATTCTTAAGCGGTGGCTTAATGCCGGAACCCTCACCCGCGCTTGCCAAACAACATCACCAAACCAAACAACGCGCCCAGCCCGCCGACCACCGCCAGCGACAGCGACGGTTCGCGCAAGTTCAGCGCCATGACGGCCGAGCCCGCGCCCAAAGCCGTGATCACCGCCCCCACCAGACGGCCGCCAGTCGAGCCATAGAAATGCGTGCGGCGCGCGGCAGCGGTGCCTGCCGGCTGACGCTTCTGCCAAGCCGCCAGCGCCGCTTCGAAGTCGCGCAGCAGCCGCTCGCGGCTGGGGAGGTCCGCCGGGCTGACAAGCAACGTCGGCAGACCCGGGCGGGTCAGCTTCAGATAGTCGTCCGTTCCCCAACGGCTCAGGTCAGCAAAAGCAATGGGCGAGCGGCGCGAAAACTCCAGCCCGTCCGACGTCACCTTGACGGTGTTGCGCGTGGGAAACCCCTTGAACGCCACCAGCGGCGGCAGCACAAGGCCCAGCACCGCCAGCGCCGCGCCCAGCGCGACCGGCCCCCGGTTCAACACCACCAGCATGAAACTGCCGGCCGCCAGCACGAATGCAAGCGGCACCGCCAACTGATGCCAGCGGGTGTAGACCGACGCCTGGATCCCTTCATTGCTACTCATGCTTGCCGCCTTTGCAGATCAATTGTTCGCTTTTATCAGGTTAGACCCGTTGCCGCCCATCGGCAGTGAGCGGATGTCCGGCATGCGGTCCGGGTCGGGCCAGTATTCCACCTTGATAATCGCTTCCTGGAAGATATCGTCATCGACCAGCACCTCCGTGCGCAGCACGGCGCAGCCGTTGCTGACGTGAAACTGCACCGACTCATCCCAAGGCTTGCTGGTGAATTCGATGGATTGGCTGCGGTCCTTGCGGATCCAGCGCCACGCATCGGCCCACCCCGGGCGCGACGTCATGTTGTCCACGTACTTGTCCACGCTGTCGGCCCAGGTTTCCGGCTTGGGCCGGCCCTGCACCAACTGCGCATTGGAAGGCCCGCGCGGCTGCAACTCAGGGTCTGCCGACCGTATCGACCCCTTGCTCGACACCACGGCGCTGACGCCCTCGCCCACCAGCTTCAGGTTGTAGGCGTAGTCGCTGTGCTCGGTGTAGCCGGGCATCACCACTTCCAGCACGAGCCGGTCGCGGCCGAACAATTCGCCCTGCCACAAGCCCTTCCAGTCCAGCGTCACGCGCACGCCGAACACGGCGCGGTTGAAGGCGTACAGTTCTTCCTCGCGGTTTTCGTACGGCGGGCGTTCCTTGACGTTTTCATACTCCGCTGACCGCATGCAGCACTGGGTAAACCAGATCTCCAGCTCGCTATCCTTGGCGCTGTCGCCCCAGAACTTGAAGTACAGGCCGGCCGCCAGCAAGCAAAGGCCCAGCACGATCCAGCCCCAGACGGGAATGCCCAGCAGCACCGTGCCGCCGCTGGTCAGGCCCACCATCGCGCTGCCGAAGCCGCCCGCGCCTGCCACCACGCCCGCCGCGCTGAACGCGCCGCCCAGGCTGACCAGCGCTGTCGCCACCCCCGTCAAGCCCGACAGCAGCAGGAACATCGACGACGTCGCATACGCGCCGCCCGCCTCGTAGTTCTTCACGTCGTACTGATCGACCGCGCTCAGCGCGTTATTGGCGCCGTCGACAAACGTGGCCGCCGCGGCAAAGACAGCGCCCGCCGTGCGCACCGTAGCCAGACGCATGTTCAGCGTCAAGTTCATCGAGTACGCGGTGTTCGTGCCGACACGCGCGCCGATCGCGCCCGCCGTCGCCTCGATGGCCACGCTGCCCACGCCCAGCACGCCCGACGTGATGCCGAACCACGCTTTGCGCGCTGCCTTGGCGTCGCCGATCGCATCGGCCTTTTTCAAGTCCGACACTGACACGTACAGCGCCACCAGCGTCAACACGCCCGTGGCGCTGGCGTTCTGGCCGTCGCGCGACTTGGCCCATTTGACCAGCCCCGCCAGCGGCGACATTGTGGGCGCGGGCAAGGCCAGCACCGTGGGCGGCGCAGGCAGCGATAGTTGCGGTGAGGCCGATGGGCTGGGCCGGGGCGGCGCATGTGCGGCCGCGTTCAGCTGCGCATCGACCTCTTCGGGAATGATGTAGTTGATGGTGACGGACGTGGACCGCTCGGCCTGCGTGCCGATCCACCCTGCCTGCATATGTTTGTTCGCGTACAGCCCGCCGCCCCCGCCCACGGTGACCGACGTCAGATTCGGTTCCCAGACGATCTGGTGCATGTCCGCGATCATCCGGGGCAGCGTCGTGGTGTGCGGACGCACCGCCATCACGATGTTCATGCGCGCCGACATCGTCAACGTCACCCGCGCCGCCACACGCTCGGCGATGGGGTCGCCGGACAGGGTCAGGCGCAAGAGCTGCGTGGCCATGTAGCGGCCAATCGCCGTGCCGGCTGCCCGCATCGGCGGCAACTTCCCCTTTGCCGCCCGCGCCTTGATCCAGTCGTTGTAGTTCTTGACCATCTTGCGCAGGTTCGACACCTGCTTGGAGATCACCTTGCCTTTGCCTTCCCGGTTCAGAAAGGCCAGCAATTCGCCGTCGTTGGCGGCCAGCGACCGCCAGATGGCCTCGTACGTGCCCTCCAGCATGTCTTCGTCTTTCAACGAGTCATCGATGGCCTTGTGCTCGCTTTCGACCGCGCCCGCGCCATCCACGCACATGGCCATATCGTCTTCCAGCCGCTCGCCTGCGGCGGCGTCTTCCGGCGAATACGATTTGCAGGTCAGCCAGAACGTATCGCGCGCATACCACCACGCCCAATCCTTGCCCGCGCCTTCGATCTTTTCACGCATGCGGGCAATGGCGGCCTTGTTGTCGCTGAGCGTCTTGGCAACCTTGCCGGTATCGATGCGTTCGCGCAGGCGCTTGCGTTCATCGCCCGAGGGCGGCATCTGTTTTTCCAGACCATCGATGATCTGCGCCACGGCCACTTCGCGCAGCCGGGTCGGTTCCAGGTGATGTTCGGCCAGCTCGCCCATGCACTTATTGCGCCAGGTGGAGATGTCGGCCAACACGCCCACCGGGTCGCGCAGCGCCAGCACAATGCCGCCCTTGGGCGTCATCTGCCGCATCTTGCCCGCCATGGCCGCGGCCTGTCCGCCGAACACACTCACGGCCGGCGTCAGCGTGTTGGCAAACAAGGTTGTCGCCCCCGGCGCATCGCGGAATTCGATGGAATGCTTGGCCAGATTGGCGCCGTCTTCGGCCACCCGATAGCCCGTCTCGGGCTTGGGATAGCCGCCCGCCCAGATCGCCTTGGCGTCCACCTCCAGCATGATCTTCTTGCGCCAGCGCTCATTGCGCGACAACTCGCGGCGGATGTCCTGCGTCCACCACACGCGCGAATAGCCCACCCACACGTTGCGCGACGCATTCGCCGGAGCCTCCACGTTAATGACCGCCGACTCCAAACCATGGCCCTCGCGCGTGCACGTGAAGGTCGGTTGCTCGGTTGGCCGGTTGTTGTCATCCACCGGCACTTCTTTCATCTGGCCCGTCGCCGTGGCCGCAAACGCGCGCCAGCCATAGCTGCGGCGCGGGTCCCAGATATATACATAGCCGGCTGTGATGGCGCGCAGCATGTAGGCGCCTTGGCGCATGGTCTCGTAATACAGCTCGGGATCCGTGTACACGCCGTCGGGCAGATCATTCTTGCCGCCCGGCACATAGGCAATCCGCATCGGCAGAATGGGCAAGCCCGGCCGGCCGCAGAACTTGCCCTTGCAGGGCAACGCGTCGTAGTCAGTCGTCATGCTTTCAAATCCTCCCGCGCCTGCACCTCTTGCGCAAACTGCTGCCAGTCCTCGTCGTCCATGTCCTGCGCGGCGTTGCGCAGGCGGCCGCCCTCTTCTTGCACCTCGCGCAGCAAGGCTGCAAACGACGGCGCGCGTTCGATCGGCGCGTCCAGACGCAAGCGCCAGGCGGCGAACAGCGCCGCGTCTTCATCGTCATCAATGCCGCAAGCCGCTGCGGCGTCCAGCGCGTGGCGCACCGCGTCCAGCACCCACGGGCCGACGCAAAGACCGTCGGCATTCAAGCGTTGCAACACGGCATTGATGCGGCCCAGGCGCGCCAGGCGCTGCCAGTCTGGCGTCACCGTCTGCATCGGCCCGGGCGCATCGGGCAGCACCTGCCAGCGCGCAAAGCCGTCAATCGTCATCCACGTGACACCCGGTATCCACGAGGCGGGCACGGTGCCGGCGTATAGCTCGCTCTGGTACTGCGTCGTGCGCGGGTCCCAGAACCGCAGGATGCGCACACGGCCCTGCGCATCGCGCAAGCGCGCGCGAAGAACCAAGCGCTGCGCCACTTCCGCCAGCGGCAGATCGGTAGCCAGCCATGCGGCCATCGAGCGCGCGCGCTTGGCGGCAGGCGCGGGGCGCACCGCTTCATCGACGGCCACGCGGATACTGGCGTTGATCAGGCGTTCATGCCGGATTTCATCGGGCACCTCGGCCAAGTACAAGGGCGGTGCGGTGGCGCCCTGTGAAATCAGATCGACGTCCCGCCGCGCCAAGCCCGCCTGGGCGATGTGAACGCCCAAGGGATCGGCCAGCGTGGAATCGCACAGCAGCAGCACGCGCCGGTTGGCACGGCCATCCAGCACCGCGCGCAAGCCCGCGATGGCGTGTTCGACGGGGTCGCCAGGCATGATCGACGTCATCATGCCGCCAATGCGCCGCTGCCGGCCGCGTCTTCAAGCGCTGCCGCGCAGCCTTCCATGTCGCCTTGCGGCGGCTGCGCCGGGCCGGTTCCGCTTTGCGGCCCCACCCAGTTATGCACACCCGCCTTCAGTTCCACCTTGCCCGGCGCGTGCAACTGAATGCCGCCGCCTTCAATACGCATGTAAGCGCCCGCCGCCGTGGCCAGCACCTTTTTTGATGCGTTCACATCCACGGCGCCCTGCGCCGAGGCCAGCGTCACCGCCTTCTCGGCAGCCAGGCGCATGCGCGCCTTCTGGCTTTGCAGCCGCAGCTGGCCGCCTGCCGCGTGCAAGCGGATGCCCTGCTCTGCCACGGCCCGGCCATTGCCGCCCAGGCCTTTGGTGAACAACACCACGCCCTGCGCCACGCACACCGACAGGTGCGCGCCCGCAGCCCAGTTCACATCAGGCGCCACCTGGCACAACGTCGCGCCCGCCACGGCGAACGCATTCTTCGGCGTGTACTGGCCGATGCCCTTGGGCGCGCTGACCTGGATGTGCGGCAGCGTGTAGGCCGGCACATCCACGCCATCCTCGGCGCGGGTGCCTTCAATAATCTTGCGCACCGCTTCCAGTTCATCCAGCGGGCGCGTCTTGTCGCCATCGCCAGACAACTTTGCTTCCTGACGCGCCGCCGTGGCGGATAGCTCATTGGCCTGCTCGATGGCCTTTTCCATCTGCTGGATGGCCGGCTCCGTGTCCAGCAGTCCGCCCGTCGCGCCTTC
>CAJYKY010000057.1 GCA_913775005.1 uncultured Achromobacter sp. | reverse complement strand
CTGTCGTCGATGGCGCACGTCATCGCCACCGAAGGGCTGATCGCCGACGACTATGTGGCCGAACGCTGCGACACCAAGGCCTTCAACGAATGGCGCGACTTCGTGTCGCTGCCTGAAAATTCACCCGAAGCCATGGAGGAAATCACCGGCGTGCCGGCGCAGGCCGTGCGCGGCGCGGCGCGCCTGTTCGCCACGGGCGGCAACGGATCCATCTATTACGGCCTGGGCGTGACGGAACACAGCCAGGGGTCCACCACGGTGATGGCGATTGCCAACCTGGCGATGGCCACCGGCAACGTCGGCCGCGAAGGTGTCGGCGTGAATCCGCTGCGCGGCCAGAACAATGTGCAGGGGTCGTGCGACATGGGCTCGTTCCCGCACGAGCTGCCCGGCTATCGCCATATTTCCGACAACGTGGTCCGCGCGCAGTTCGAAAAAGACTGGGGCGTGACGCTGCAACCGGAACCCGGCCTGCGCATTCCCAACATGTTCGAAGCGGCCCTGGGCGGCTCGTTCAAGGGCTTGTACTGCCAGGGCGAAGACATCGTGCAGTCCGACCCCAACACGCAACACGTGGCGGCGTCCTTGGCGGCGATGGAATGCATCGTGGTGCAGGACCTGTTCCTGAACGAAACAGCCAAGTACGCGCACGTGTTCCTGCCGGGTTCCTCGTTCCTGGAAAAGGACGGCACCTTCACCAACGCCGAGCGCCGCATTTCGCGCGTGCGCAAAGTGATGGAACCGAAG
The DNA here is from genome assembly GCA_913775005.1 of uncultured Achromobacter sp. Classification (GTDB taxonomy): domain Bacteria; phylum Pseudomonadota; class Gammaproteobacteria; order Burkholderiales; family Burkholderiaceae_B; genus Achromobacter. The sequence continues at coordinate 4,091 of CAJYKY010000057.1, read as the reverse complement.
AACGGCAAGTCCGATTGGGAAGTGACGGTGGCGCTGTCCAACGCGCTGGGCTATCCCATGAACTACAAGCACCCGCGCGAGATCATGGAAGAAATCGCGCGGCTGACGCCGACGTTCGCCGGCGTCAGCTACGAGAAGCTGGAAAAGCTGGGCAGCCTGCAATGGCCGTGCAACGACGACGCGCCGGAAGGCACGCCGATCATGCATATCGATTCCTTCGTGCGCGGCAAGGGCAAGTTCATGATCACCAAGTACGTGCCGACCGACGAACGCAGCACGCGCCGCTTCCCGCTGCTGCTCACCACGGGCCGCATCCTGTCGCAATACAACGTGGGCGCGCAGACGCGGCGCACGCCGAACGTGATGTGGCATGGCGAAGACGTGCTGGAAATTCATCCGCAGGACGCGGAAGATCGCGGCGTGGCGGACGGCGATTGGGTGGGCATTCAAAGCCGCGCGGGTGAAACCGTGTTGCGCGCCACGCTGACTGACCGGGTGCAACCGGGCGTGGTATACACCACGTTCCACTTTCCCGAGTCTGGCGCCAACGTCGTCACGACGGACAGCTCTGACTGGGCCACCAACTGCCCCGAATACAAGGTCACCGCCGTGCAGGTCACGCGCGTGTCCCAGCCTTCGGAATGGCAGCGCCAATGGTCGCGCTTTGCGGACATCCAGCACAAGCTGTTGCGCGAGCGATCGCGTGAAAGCGAGGCGACGCTGACCGGGAAATAACCGCCACCCGCCACGCCCTTCGCCATGAACCCGTCCATCCCCACGTCCTCCCCCTCCGACCGCAGGCGGACCGATGTCATCCGCGTGCGGGAGGGGGCCATCGCGCCGGCCGCCGAGTCTGACTTCGTGGCCGAGGAAACGCCGGTGGCGCTGGAGTTCAACGGCATCAGCCACGCCACCATGCTTGCCACGCCGGCTGACCTGGAAGACTTTGCGATGGGCTTTGCGCTGTCGGAAGGCATCATCGACGGCGTCAGCGACGTGCGCGGCATTGACGTGCTGCCGCAATGCGATGGCATCGTGGTGCAGCTGGAAATTTCCACTGCCTGCGAAGTGCGGCTGAAAACCCGCCGCCGCGCCATGGCGGGGCGCACCGGCTGCGGCCTGTGCGGCGTCGAAACGCTGCCCGAAGTGCTGCGGCCGGTAAAACCAGTGACCGGCGGCGCCGCCGTGCGCATCGACACGGTGCTGGCCGCCATGCGCGAGATGCGTGCGCGGCAGGCCTTGCACGACATCACCGGCGCGACCCATGCCGCAGGCTGGGCGGGCCCCGATGGCGCCGTGCAGATCGTGCGCGAGGACGTGGGCCGGCACAACGCGCTGGACAAGCTCATCGGCGCGCTGGCCCGCCAAGCCATCGCGGCACGCGACGGCATCGTGCTGGTGTCCAGCCGCGCCAGTTTTGAAATGGTGCAGAAGACGGCGGCGGCCGGCGTGCCGGTGCTGGCGGCGGTGTCCGCCCCCACTGCGCTTGCCATCCGCCTGGCGCGCGACGCCAACGTGAGCCTGGTGGGCTTCGTGCGCGGCAGCGACGCCACGCTCTATGCCCACCCCGAACGCCTTATCACCTGAATCACAGGACCCTGACACGCAATGGAAATCGGCAACCTGATCCGCATGGCCAACCGCATCGGCCAATTCTTCGACGCCATGCCGGACCGCCAGGAAGCGCGCGAAGGCGTGGCCAATCACATCCATAAATTCTGGGAGCCGCGCATGCGCAACGAGCTGCTGGATTTTCTTTCGGCCAGCCCCGATGGCGATGCCGGTGATGAACAGTTGCACCCGCTGGTGCTGGACGCGGTCACGCAGAACCGCCAGCGCCTGACCCCGGCCCCCCGCGTGGGCTAAGGGCAACCCGCTTTCAAACGCAATACCGCAGTCAGTTCGCAGCACGCAGTGACGGATTCAAAAAAGAGGCCGCGCCCCCGTTCTATTTCCGGACGGCGCGAGCTATAAAGCCGCACCCCTCGAGGAGACTTCATGGAAAGCACCGCCACCTTGGACCTGCCCGGCTCAAAGCCGGGCTTTTTCGACAAAGAACGCACGATCGCCGGGCCAGGATTTTCGCGCTGGCTGGTGCCTCCTGCCGCCTTGGCCATCCACCTTTGCATCGGCATGGCCTATGGCTTTTCGGTGTTCTGGCTGCCGCTGTCCAAGGTGGTGGGCGGCGCCAAGCCGCTGGCCTGCCCGGCAGACATGAGCCTGGCGGCCGAACTGTTCACGACCAGTTGCGACTGGAAGATCTCCACGATGGGGTGGATGTACACGCTGTTCTTCGTGTTGCTGGGCTGTTCCGCCGCGCTGTGGGGCGGCTGGCTGGAACGCGCGGGGCCGCGCAAGGCGGGGGTGGTGTCGGCGGTGTGCTGGTGCGGCGGCCTGGTCATTTCGGCCATCGGCGTGTATCTGCACCAGATGTGGATGCTGTGGCTGGGGTCTGGCGTCATCGGCGGCATCGGGCTGGGGCTGGGCTATATCTCGCCGGTCAGCACGCTGATCAAATGGTTTCCTGACCGCCGGGGCATGGCCACGGGCATGGCCATCATGGGCTTTGGCGGCGGCGCGATGATCGGTGCGCCGTTGGCCGACCTGCTGATGCGCCATTTCGCCACGCCTACTTCTCCTGGCGTGTGGCAAACCTTTTTGACCATGGCGCTTGTCTATTTCATCTTCATGATGTCGGGCGCGCTGGGCTACCGCGTTCCGCCCACCGGCTGGAAGCCTGAAGGCTGGACCGCTCCGGCCAAACAGGCCAACAACGCGATGATCACCAAGGGCCACGTCCATGTGAAGCGCGTTTGGGGCGTGCCGCAGTTCTGGCTGGTGTGGATGGTGCTGTGCTTGAACGTGACGGCAGGCATCGGCATTCTGGGCATGGCGTCGCCGCTGTTGCAGGAAGTGTTTGGCGGCGGCCTGATCAACAAGCCGGAACTGGGCTACGCGCAGCTGGACAAGGATCAGCTGGCCGCCATTGCCGCCATTGCCGCCGGCTTTACCGGCTTGCTGAGCCTGTTCAACATCGGTGGCCGCTTCTTCTGGGCCAGCCTGTCCGACAAGCTGGGCCGCAAGCTGACGTACTTCATCTTCCTGGCGCTGGGCTTCGTGCTGTATTCCGCCATCCCCTGGACGGCGCACATCGGCGCGCTGGCGCTGTTCGTGGCCGCGTTCTGCGTGATCCTGTCGATGTACGGCGGCGGCTTCGCGACGGTGCCGGCCTATCTGGCCGACCTGTTCGGCACGCAGATGGTGGGCGCCATCCACGGCCGCCTCCTGACCGCGTGGTCGGCGGCGGGCATCTTCGGGCCGGTGCTGGTGAACTACATCCGCGAATACCAGCTGTCTATCGGCGTGCCGCGCGCGCAGGTGTACGACATCACCATGTACATTTTGGCGGGCATGCTGATCGTGGGCTTTTTGTGCAATCTGGCGATCCGCCCCGTGAACCCGAAGTACTTCATGACCGACGCGGAACTGGCCGCGGAAAAAGCGCTGGCGCACGAACGCGCGGCAGCGGCGGAAACGCATGGTGTGGGCGCATCGTCGTTCCGCACGCCGGCCATCCTGGTGCTGTTCGCCTGGGCCTGCGTTGGTATCCCGCTGGCCTGGGGCATCTGGATCACGCTGCAAAAGGCGGTGGTGCTGTTCCACTGACAAGGGAGTGGGCGCGAAACTGCTACATTGGCAGGTCGCGCCCTTTCTTTTTATTCCCTCCATGACTTTTTCCCGTCCCCCCGCCCTTGCTGGAGCGTCACGTTGAACGCCCCCGAACTGCATTGGGTGGAACAAGACACCCCCCGCTCCGCCCGCTGGCGCTCTGAAACCGGCGCCACGCCGCCCAAGCGCGTGGTCGTGGTGGACGACACGCTGACGGCCGACATGGCCTATCGCCAGGCCTGCGAAGGCGTTGGCCTGTTGTGGCGCGGCGACTTCCAGAACGCGCGCCTGCTGCTGCAAGCCATGACCCGGCGCGTGGACAAGCGGCCGCGCAAGCCGGTCGAAACCTTGCTTGAGGCCTTCAACCAGCACCGCCAGATTCAGTCGCAACGCGCCCGCATCCTGGGCATGCTGCTGATTCC
>CAJYKY010000056.1 GCA_913775005.1 uncultured Achromobacter sp. | reverse complement strand
GATCAGGTCGCAACCTTGGGTCATCGCGATGTCGATGATCACCTGGTAGGGCGTATCGCTTTCGCGCATTTCCGTGGTGCACGGTACGCCGGCCTGTTTGGCTTGCGCTTCCGCGTCCGCCAGATACGAGCGGGCCAGCTCGCTGGCCTGGCTTTCATAGGCGGCGCGCACGCCTTCGAATTGCACGGTTTCCATCGAGGGCGCGTGGAAGTTGGCGTAAGCCGTCACGACCGTCACCTTGGCGCCCAGCGCGCGGGCCAGCGTCAGCCCTTGGGCAAGACCTGTACCGGACAGGCTGGAACCGTCGATGGGGATAAGAATGTGCTTGTACATGGCAACCTCCTGCGTCAGGGGGGAGGCGGCCCGAGTGTCGCGGCCGCCCGGTCAAGAAGCGTAAACAACAAGGGACATACTACGCCGGTGAAGCGCGTGCCGCGAGGCGCGCACCGAGGCGATGTGATGCGGATCAAGCGCGGCGCGGATGGCCGACGGGCGTGATCGCCAAAGGGAATTTGGCGGAAGCGGTGAGATTCGAACTCACGAACGGTTACCCGTTGCCGGTTTTCAAGACCGGTGCAATCGACCACTCTGCCACGCTTCCGGGGGTGTTCGCCATGGGCGCGCAGGGCGCGGCCGGGGCAATACCGGGGGTCTGTGCGAATCGGCCGTCAGGCAAACACTCTGCCCAAACGAAATCGCGATATGCAGTAAAGGGCGCAATAATAATCCATTTGCTGCAAAGGAGGCACGCGATGCAAGCTGTTGAAATCTCCCGCCCCGGTGGCCCCGAGGTTCTGGTCCCTGTGGAACGCCCCACGCCCGAGGCAGGCGCGGGCGAAGTCCTGATCAAAGTCAGCGCCGCGGGCATCAACCGCCCCGACGTCTTCCAGCGCAAGGGCAACTACGCGCCGCCCAAGGGCGCGTCCGATCTGCCGGGCCTGGAAGTGGCCGGTGAAATCGTCAGCGGCGATCTGGCCGGCAGCGGCTTTGCCGTGGGCGACAAGGTCTGCGCGCTGGTCGCCGGCGGCGGTTACGCGGAATACTGCGTGGCGCCCGTCGCGCAATGCCTGCCCATTCCGAAAGGCTTGTCCGACATCGAAGCGGCCGGCTTGCCGGAAACGTACTTCACCGTCTGGAGCAACGTGTTCGATCGCGGCCAGCTGTCCGGCGACGAAATCCTGCTGGTGCACGGCGGCGCCAGCGGCATCGGCACCACGGCCATCCAGCTGGCCCGAGCCATGGGCCACAAAGTTTACGCAACGGTCGGCAGCGATGACCGTGCCCGCGCCGTGGAAGCGCTGGGCGCCGAAAAGGGCATCAACTACAAGACCCAGGACTTCGTGAAGGAGGTGATGGACGCCACCGGCGGGCGCGGTGTTGACGTCATTCTTGACATGGTGGCGGGCGACTACATCGCGCGCGACATGCAATGCCTGGCCGATGACGGCCGCATCGTCATCATTGCGCAGCTGGGCGGGTCGACCGCCAGCGTGGATACGTCCCAGGTCATGCGCCGCCGCCTGACCATCACCGGTTCCACGCTGCGTCCGCGTTCGGTCGACTTCAAGGGCGCCATCGCGCGCGCCCTGCGTGAGCATGCGTGGCCCCTGCTGGAAAAAGGGGACATCAAACCGATCGTGCACGCCACGTTCCCGCTGGCCGACGCTTCCAAGGCGCACGCCATGATGGAAGGCGGTGAAAACATCGGCAAAATCATCCTGACGATGTAAGAAAAGCGCGGCGTTCGGCGTATCGCCGCGCAACAGGATACAATCTCGGGTTTCGCCTGGAATTTTTTCCAGGCAGACCCGTGGGCGGTTGCCGCATCCCCCGGGGCTCACCCACTCTGACACTTCGCCATGACTTCAGTCGAAAACCGCGCCCGCCTTGTGCTGGGCAACTGGAAGATGCACGGCAACCTGGCCGAGAACGCCGCGTTGCTGACCGAGCTGCGCGCCGCGGATGCTGCGAGCCACTGCGAAATCGGCATCTGTGTTCCGTTTCCGTACCTGGCGCAGGCCGGTTCTGCCCTTACGGGTAGCAGCGTGTCCTGGGGCGCGCAAGACGTCAGCGCACATGAAAAGGGCGCATACACCGGTGAAGTGTCCGGTTCCATGCTGAAAGAATTTGGCTGCCGCTGGGCGCTGGCCGGGCATTCCGAACGCCGCGTGCTGCACGGCGAAACGGACGAGATCGTCGCCGCCAAGGCGCAAGCCGCGCTGGCTGCGGGCCTCACGCCCGTCGTGTGCGTCGGCGAATCGCTGGCCGACCGCGAAGCCGGCAACACGCTGGCCGTGATCGAACGTCAGCTGAAGCCTGTGCTGGCCCTGGGCGCGGACGCCGTGTCGCGCATGGTGCTGGCCTATGAGCCCGTCTGGGCCATCGGTACCGGCCGCACCGCCAGCCCCGAGCAGGCACAAGAAGTTCATGGCGCGATTCGCGCCGCACTGCGCGCGCTGGGCGCGGCGCAGGTGCAGGTTTTGTACGGCGGCAGCGTCAAAGCTGCCAACGCCGCCAGTTTGTTCGCCATGACTGATATCGACGGAGCCCTGGTCGGCGGCGCGTCGCTTGTGGCTGAAGAATTTTTGCGTATTGCCGCCATCTAAGTTTCCGTTCCGGAGTCTGTAATGCCCTTGATGCTTAAACTTTTGCTGGCCGTCCAAGTGATTTCGGCGCTGGCTATCATCGTTCTGGTCCTGCTTCAGCAGGGCAAGGGCGCCGACATGGGGTCCGCTTTCGGTAGCGGTTCGTCCGGCAGCCTGTTCGGCGCCACCGGCGCGGCGAACTTCCTGTCGCGCGCCACCAAGTGGGCCGCCGTGGTCTTCTTTGCCTCCACCGCCGGCCTGGCCTATGTCAGCCATAAGGGCACCAGCGGCCCCGCCGTCGATTCCGGCGTGATGCAAAGCTTCCCGTCCGACCGCTCCGTGCCGCAAGTGCCGGGCGCTGCGCCTGCCGCTGGTGGCTCGTCCGTGCCGGGCGCCGCTTCGGTGCCGGCTTCGCCTGCCAAGCCTGACGCATCGGTTCCTGCTGCACCGGCCACGCCCGCGGCTCCCGCCGCACCGGCAACGGGCGAAACGCCTGCTGGTACGCCCGCGAAGTAATCCTGGGCGCAGTCAAAAAGGCCGGCGTGATGCCGGCCTTTTTCTTGCCTTGATTACGCCGCAAGAAAACCGTGCTAGAATGCTCGACTTTCTGGCACTGCCTATATGCAGCGCTAGAAATTTGGTGAATGCCGACGTGGTGAAATTGGTAGACACGCTATCTTGAGGGGGTAGTGGCGAAAGCTGTGCGAGTTCGAGTCTCGCCGTCGGCACCAAAAATTTTCAAGCGCCAGGATGTTCCATCCGGCCTCACATCAAACCCGTGATCTCTTAACGAGACGCGGGTTTTTTGTTGGCCGCGCGCTAGAACACGTGATGTCCGAACGCAACGCACGCGCCCGCAAACGTCACCGCACCGATGGCCGCCAGCGTATACGCGCGCTTGGCTGCCTGCCCGTTACCGCGGTTCAAACCGACCGATAGCGCGATCACCGACCACACCCCCGTAAATGCCAGCAGCGCCAGTGTGTAGACCCAATTAGACAAGTCGTAGCCGCCGCCACCGATGGAAGGATGCGTGGCGCTCTTGGGCCACAGCAAGGCAATCAATGTTCCGGCGATAACGGCGAACACGGCAAGCCAGATTTGAAATCGGCGGTCGGTGAACATGGGTTCAGTCCTGGAGTGTCTATGCGTTAGCAGATGTCATGGCGCCTCTGATCCAGAAAGGGGGACTGGTATAAAGAGGGCTGTTGTTTCAAGGTAGGGCGAGCTTATGTCGATTCAATCGTTGGTACGTTGTGGGGCAGCGCTGTCGCTGATCGTATTGGGTTCCGGTTGTTCCATGGTGGGTCTTGGCGATTCGCGCAGCAGCGAGTGCCAGTGGTATCGCAGCAGCTGCATGCATGAAGGCTCTTACGACCCGGGCGAAGAAGATTACGCAGAAGAAGAAGCCAAGCGCTTGAATAAGCAATCGTCTGATAGATTGCGCCGCAGCTCGGGGAATTGACGCGTCTTCAGTCTTCCGGGCTTCAGTCTTCCAGATAATGCCGCTGCAAGATTTCCGCATCCACTTTCAAGACATCGCGCAGATAGCGGTCCATGCCGCCGAACGCTTCGTCAATGGCTTGCACCGAGGCGTCCAGATACGCTGGCGCCACTTCCAGCAGCGGCATCATGACCTCGTCTTTGACGCCGTGCGCGGCGGACTTCGCCAATATCTGCGCGAAGAATCCCGCGTTGCAGGCGTTCGATTCCAGGTAGTTTTCCAGGATGTCGTCGTGCGACACACCCAGCGCGGATAACAGCAGCAGAGACGCGAAGCCGGTGCGGTCTTTGCCGGCGGTGCAGTGAAACAGCAGCGTCTTGCCGCTCATGGCAGCATGCAAAAAGCCGGCAAACGGCTGCTGATAACGCGACGGAAAATCGCGATAGATGTCCACCATCATCGACGTGCTGAAGTCTGCCGTGGCGGCGCTCAAGCGCGGCAGCAGCACCGCCATCGACATGTTGCCGTCCAGCACGGGCGATGCAATCCACTGAAAGCGTTGCCCGAAATGCGGTTCGTCCTGAGCCTTCTCGGGTTCGGCGCGAAAGTCGATAACGGCGTCCAGCCCCAATGCGCCCAGCCGTTCCAGATCCGCAGCGCTGGCGCGCCCCGGGTTGCCGCTGCGAAAGAGGCGTCCAGTGCGTACGCGCCGCCCGTCTGCGCCGATCAGCCCGCCTAGGTCGCGCGCGTTGTGCACGTTTTCCAGGGCCAGCCGCCGCAGCGTGGCGTCTGATAGCGGGGCTTGGTAAGCGCGCGGGTCGTGGTCGGTCGTCATGGGTTCCAAAAGCGTGGCCGAAGATCGAACGATCGTAGCACCGCTACGCGCCCAGCTTTCCCAGCAGGCTGATCAGGCGCTGCTTGTCGGCGGCACTTAATTGCTGGCTGATGCGGGCGTCGTGCGCCTGCACCGCCTGCGTAATCTGGGCAAGCACGACGTCCCCCTCTGCTGTCATTGCCAGCGAATAGGCCCGCTTGTCGTGCTGCACGTCTTGCCGCTCTACATAGCCCAGCGCCTGCAACTGGTTGACGAGCTGCACCGCGCCCGACCGGGCGATGCCCAGGATGCGGGCCAGGTCCGTCAACTTCAAGTTCGGGTTGGCCGCGATCAGCGTCATGGCCGAGAAGCGTTGAGGCGTGATGTCCCATGGGGAGAGCGCCGCCAGAAAGTCTTCGTAGATGACGATCTGCGCGCGGCGGATGGCGTAGCCCACCAGGCCGTCCAAGGCGCCGTACTGAATACCGGGAACGTGAGGGTCGAACTGTTCGCCGCGCGCGGCGGGGCGCCGGGGGCGTAGGGATGCGGCTCTGGACATTGGGCGTGCGATTCACCGGCCTGGACGTTGGGGCCTCAACACTAATGCAGTCACTGCGGCTGCGCTACCGCATTACGGGAAATCCCCGGGGTGCGGACCGGGGCCGGATTTTGTTATGTTGCATAACAAATAAAACCAGGAGTAGACATGCAAATCGTCATCGTCGGCGCCGGCATCGGCGGGCTGACGCTCGCCTTGATGCTGCATCAGCGCGGCATCGATTGCCGCGTGTATGAAAGCGCACAGGAAATCAGGCCGTTGGGCGTGGGCATCAATCTCTTGCCGCATGCTGTGGCCGAAATCGAACAGCTGGGCTTGATGCCTGCGCTGGCCGAACGCGCCATCGAAACGTCGCAACTGCATTACTACAACAAGCTGGGCCAGCTGATCTGGCAAGAGCCGCGCGGCGTTCAGGCCGGCTACCCTTTGCCGCAGTTCTCGGTGCATCGTGGCGAGTTTCAGCTGCTGCTGGCCAGCGCCGTGCGCGAGCGCCTGGGCCAAGACGCGATCGTCACGGGCATGGTGCTTGAGTCCGCCGAACAGGACGCCGATGGCGCCACGGCCATTTTCCGGCGGCGCGCCGATGGCGTGTTGCAACGCGTACGTGCCGACGTCCTGGTGGGCGCGGATGGCATCCATTCCGCCCTGCGCCGTCAGTTGCATCCGGTGGGCGACGAGCCGCGTTTTTCGGGCCGCATGTTGTGGCGCGCGGTGACGCAGGCCGATCCCTATCTGGACGGCCGCAGCATGTTCATGGCGGGTCACCAGGATCAGAAGTTCGTGTGCTATCCGATATCGGAACCGCTGCGCCAGCAAGGCCGGTCGCTGATCAACTGGATTGCGGAATTGTCCGTGCCTGGCGCCGAACTGCCCGCTACCGATTGGAATCGCCGGGTCGACAAATCCGTCTTCGCCGACCGCTTTGCTGATTGGCGCTGGGATTGGATCGACATCCCTGCCATCATCGATGGCGCCGAGGCCATCTATGAATTCCCCCTGGTGGACCGCGACCCGCTTCCGCGCTGGACGCGGGGCCGCGTTACGCTTTTGGGCGATGCCGCGCATCCCATGTACCCCATCGGTTCCAACGGGTCCGCGCAAGCCATTCTGGATGCGCGCTGCCTGTCCGATTGGCTGGCGCAGCGTCCGGCGCACGGCCGTCGCACGCTGGAAACCGCGTTGCTGGAATATGAAGCAGAGCGCTTGCCGCGTACGGCGGGCATCGTGCTGCGTAATCGTCTGAACGGCCCGGAGCAAGTCATGCAGATGGCCGAAGACCGCGCGCCGCAAGGCTTTGCAGACATCAACGACGTGATCGCCCAGGAAGAACTGGCGGCGGTCTCGTTGCGCTACAAACAACTGGCGGGCTTTGACCCCGCCGCCTTACGCAAGCATCGGGAAACGACATCATGAGCCACCCTCAAGCCTCACCGGATCCGCTGGCGCCGCAACTGGAACACGTGGCGACGGTCATCGTTGACGTGGCCGCGCCGCAAGAGGTGGGCGACACGCCGCAAGGCCGCCGCCGCGTCATCCCCATCACGGGCGGTACGGTGCAGGGGCCGCGCTTGAACGGCAAGGTCCTGCCCGGCGGCGCTGATTTTCAGATGCTGCGCTCGGCCACGTACACCGATATCCACGCGCGCTACGTCATCGAAACGCCCGAGGGAGATCGCGTCTACGTCGAAAACACTGGCATCCGCACCGGCCACGCCGACGACATCGCCCGGCTGTTGCGCGGCGAAGCTGTCGACCCCGCCCGCATTTACTTTCGCAGCTATCCGCGCTTTGAAACCGCAGCGTCCGCGCTGGGCTGGTTGAACGACAGCCTGTTCATCGGCACGGGCGCGCGTTACCCGGACCGCGTTGAATTGCGCTTCTACCGCATTTGCTGAACCCACGGCATCCGCCGTGGCATGAATAAAAAAACGACTCGGAGACCACCATGACATCGATGCTGCGCCGCCTGTTTGGCGGCTTTGTGCTGTGCCTGCCGATTGCGGCGATGGCGCAATTTCCCAATGGCCCGCTGCGGCTGAACGTGGGCTTTCCGCCCGGCACGGGGCCGGACATTGTGGCGCGTACGTTGTCGCAGCACATGGGGCCGTTGGTGGGCGAAAGCGTCGTGGTGGAAAACAAAGTGGGTGCGGGCGGGCAGATCGCCGCACAGACGGTGGCGCGCAGCCCTGCGGATGGCCAGACGCTGCTGTTGGGCGAGGTGGGGTCGATCAGCATCTCGCCCGCGACCTATCGGAATTTGAACTACGACCCGGCGCGCGACTTTGCGCCGATCTCGGAGGTGGTGCGCGCGGATTTCGTGTTGGTGGTACCGGCGGATTCGCCGTATCAGGATCTGGGCGCGTTCATTGACGGCGCCAAGCGCGCGTCTGACCGGATCAACTTTGCTACCTTCGGCGCGGGAACGCCCGGGCATTTCGGGGCGGAGCTATTTGCCCGCGAAGCCGGCATGAAGATCGAAGCGATTCACTATCGCTCCACGGGTGACGCGGTGTCGGGCCTGGTGTCGGGTGCGGTGCAGGCCGCGTTCGTCACCACGGCGCTGGCCGCGCCGCAGGTGCAGGGCGGCAAGCTTCGCGCGCTAGCCACCACGGGCACGCAGCGCTCGCCCGCGCTGGCCGCCGTTCCCACCTTTACCGAGAAGGGTCTGCCTGCCATCAACTTCGGCGCATGGTTTGCGTTGTTTGCGCCGGCCGGTACGCCGGACGCGGTGTTGAACCGCCTGCAAAAAGACAGCGCCGCCGCGCTGCGCCAACCCGCTGCCGTCAAGAGCCTGGGCGAAGCGGGCTTTGTGGTGG